>CALKIP010000111.1 GCA_937995995.1 uncultured bacterium | reverse complement strand
AAACCACGTCTTCCCTGTGACGTGGTTTAAACAATCAATAAAACCGGAATGGCTCTCGGCCACCCCCACTCGTACGCCTTGAGTGCGAAGAGGAGCATGAACATGAGCCCGAGCCAGAACGACGGCATCGAGTAGAAGAAGAGCGAGACCACGCTCAGCGTCCGGTCCGTCCAGGAATGCTGCCGCACCGCCTGGATCACCCCGACCGCGACGCCGATCAGGAAGACGAGGACCAGCGCCGAACCGGCCAGGATCAGCGTGCTGGGCAGTGCGTCCAGGAGGACATCGATGACCGGCCGGCCCTGGGCGAAGGAGTAGCCGAAGTCACCGGTGGCGAAGGCGGCGATCCAGCGCACGTAGCGGATGTGCAGCGGCTGGTCGAGGCCGAAGCTGCGCCGGAGCTGCTCGATCACCTCGGGCGGCATCCCGGGCGTCACGTAGTACGCCGTCGCATCGCCCGGCGCCACGCTGAGCACCACGAAGATGATCGTCGCGACGCCGAGCAGCAGCGGGATCGCTCCCAGAACGCGTCGAATCAGATACGCGGCCATTGATCGTCGTCCGGTCTATCCACGGAAGTGGAGCGGGCGGGCGGCGGCGCGGACCGTGCCGCGCGAGTGATGCCGCGCCACTATGGGATGCACGAGGCGGTGGGCCGGCAGGCCGACCGCTCTAGCGGCCTCCACCGGGCAGCCACCAGTCCGCGATGCTGACCAGCTCGCCACGCGGGTCCATGACCACATCCTGCACCGACCGGTCCGCCGCGGCGAGTTCGTTCAGCCAGTACATGAAGGTGAACGGCTGGTCCTCCTGCAGCATCTCGGTGAAGTCGCGCCAGATCTCCCGGGCCTCATCCGGATCCGTGGCCGCCGCGCCGGCCTCGATCAACGCGTCCGCACGTGGATTGGCGTACGAGCTCCTGTTCGCCGAACCCGACACCTCCGCCCAGCGCGAGTGGAAGAGCGCCATCGGCGCCGAGGCGACCTGGAAGTTGTCCATCACCCAGCTCGTGAACACGGCATCGAAGTCACGCCCACGATGCTGTGTGAGGAGTGTCTGGAACTCGACGACGCGGATGTCGGCCAGCACACCGACCCGCCGCAGCTGGGCCTGCACGACTTCGACTACCGCGCCGTTCAGCGGTGCATCACTGGTGAGTAGCGTGAAGCGGAACGGCTGGCCCTGGGCGTTCTCGCGGATCCCATCGCCGTTGCGGTCCGTCCAGCCGGCCTCTTCGAGAAGCTCGGCGGCACGCCCTGGGTCATGGGGCAGCGGCTCGACCTCGGGATCCAGCGGGCTCCACGGCGGGATCGGGCCGACCGCCGGCGTGCCGTAGCCGAAGAGCAGCGCCTCGATGACCTCGGGTCGGTCGATCGCCAGCGTCATCGCGCGCCGTACACGCGCATCCGTGAACGGCTCGCGTCTCGTGTTCCAGCCGATGTAGAAGAAGCTGCGGCCGGGGTAGGCGAAAAGCTCCAGATTCGCCCGCTGACGGATTTCCTGCGTCTGGTCCGGGAAGACCGGGATGTCCACCTGCACGCCGCCGGTCAGCAGCTCGGCCAGCATCGTCGGCGCTTCGGGGATGATGCGGAAGAAGATGCGGTCCGGATGCGGCGGGCCGCCCATCGCTTCGGGGAACGAGGGGTTGCGCTCGAGGACCAGCCGCTCGTTCGCTCGTCGCTCGACGAAGCGGTACGGTCCGCTGCCTATCGGGCTGCGGTTGAACTCCGTGGTGCGAAGCTGATCGATCGGCACCCCCTCGAGCAGATGCTTCGGCATCGGTGCCCACCAGAAATCCTCCAACGCCTGGGCGTGGGGTCGAGCGAAGTCGAAGCGGATCGTGTAGGGATCGAGCACCTCCGCACTCTCGACCTCGCTCAGGTACGCCGAGGCCAGGAGCGAGGCCGTGGCCGGGTCCTTGGCCAGGTCGAAGGTGAACTTCACGTCCTCGGCCGTGACGGGCTGCCCGTCGTGCCACTGCACGCCCTCGCGGATGCGGAAGACGACCGCGGTGTCCCCCTCCATCTCCCACGATTCGGCCAGGTACGGCTGCACCTCGAATTCTTCATCGTACTGCACGAGGGGCGTGAAGAGCGCGTATTTGATGACCTCGTCCGTGTAGAGATCGGTGTTGACGATGGAGTTGAACGGGCCGAAGTCCGTTCGCATTCCGACGACCACGGTGCCGCCCGCGACCGGGGGCCCCGAAACCTCGCCCGTGCGCGCCTCGTCACGGCCACACCCGCCGAGCACCAGCGCCGTGGCCAATCCGAGTGCAGCCGTGGCGCGTGTTGGAAAGCTGCGTCCCGTGAACCACTCGACCATCTCCGCCCCCCTCGACAGGTCCGTTCACCACCACCTGGTCCACTCGTCGGATTGCCTCGAGCCGACACCTTGGGCGCAACATCAAGGCCAATGGCCGACGATATCGTGCCCGAACGACAGGCGTTCGGGCAACCGGAGCCCTTCGTGATTCGGTCTGGAATCCATGAGCCCAACTCGAACCCGACCCCGATTCCGGTTCCGATTTCCGACTTTCCGGAACCGGAATCGGGTACGGGCCGGTGCGAAGATCGCATGGACGACACAGGCGGAGAATCAGTGGCTCCTCCGCCTGCACGCCCAACAGGAGCACCCGGCCCACCGCCTCCTGTCCGAGTCTACGCCAATGCCTCCTCGTACGCCTCGGGAGGCAGGCAGGCACAGATCAGGTTGCGATCTCCGGCGGCGGCATCGACCCGAGAGACGGCGGGCCAGAACTTGTGCTCGCGCGTCCACGGTGCGGGGAAAGCCGCCTGCTGCCGCGAGTAGGGCCGCTCCCACTCATCCGCGGTCACGGCCATCGCGGTGTGTGGTGCGTTCTTGAGCAGGTTGTCCTTGCGGTCCTGCTCGCCCTCCTCGATGGCGCGGATCTCCTCGCGGATCGAGACGAGCGCATCGCAGAAGCGGTCGAGCTCCTCCTTCGATTCGCTCTCCGTCGGCTCGATCATCAGCGTGCCCGCCACAGGGAAGCTGACCGTCGGCGCGTGGAAGCCGTAGTCCATGAGCCGCTTGGCGATGTCGGTCGCATCCACGCCCGTCGCCTGGCGCAGCGGACGAGGATCGATGATGCACTCGTGGGCGACCGTGCCGCCGCGTCCGCGGTAGAGGACCTGATAGTGGCCCTCGATCCGGTGCGCGATGTAGTTCGCGTTCAGGATCGCGACTTCGCTCGCGCGCTTGAGCCCCTCCGCCCCCATCATCCGGATGTACATCCACGAGATCGGAAGGATGCCCGGGCTGCCCCACGGCGCAGCCGAAACCGCGCCGATCGCCTGCTCGCCCCCCGTCTCGACCACGGGGTGGCCCGGCAGGAACGGCGAGAGGTGTGCCGCGACACCGATCGGCCCCATCCCCGGCCCACCGCCACCGTGCGGGATCGTGAACGTCTTGTGCAGGTTCAGGTGGCAGACGTCCGCGCCGATGTCGCCCGGCCGTGCGAGCCCGACCATGGCGTTCATGTTCGCGCCGTCCAGGTAGACCTGCCCGCCGTTGTCGTGCACGATCTGGCAGATCTCCTTGACGTCTTCCTCGAAGATCCCGTGCGTGGACGGGTAGGTGATCATGAGCGCGGCCAGGTGGTCCCGATGCTGCTCCGCCCGTGCACGCAGATCGTCGACGTCGATGTTGCCGTTCTCGTCCGACTTCACGACGACGACCTTGAGCCCCGCCAACGCCGCACTCGCGGGGTTCGTCCCGTGTGCCGACTGCGGGATCAGACACACGTCGCGCTGCGCCTCGCCACGTGCCTCGTGGTACGCCCGGATCACGAGCAGACCCGTGAACTCGCCCTGTGAGCCGGCGTTCGGCTGCAGCGAGACCCGGTCGAAGCCGGTGATCTCGGCGAGCCACGATTCGAGCTGCTCGAAGAGGATACGGTAGCCCTCCGCCTGCTCCGGTGGTGCGAACGGGTGCAGGTTCGCGAACTCGGACCAGGTGATCGGCAGCATCTCGGCCGCCGCGTTCAGCTTCATGGTGCACGAGCCGAGCGGGATCATCGACGTCGTCAGCGAGAGATCCTTCGACTCCAGCCGCTTCAGGTAGCGCAGCATCTCGTGCTCGGCACGGTAGCGGTGGAAGACCGGGTGCGTCATGTACGCACTCGTCCGCGCGAACGGCTCGGCGTAGTCCACCTCGACCTGGTCGGCCAGTTCGGCCGGCGTGAAGTCGACCAGTCGCTCACCGGCGAAGATGGCGAAGAGATCCGCCACATCCTCGGCCGCCACCGTCTCGTCCAGTGCGATGGCGATGTCCGTCTCGCCGATCGACCGCAGGTTGATCCCCCGCTCGTATGCCCGCTCCAGGAGCGCATCCCGCTCGCCGGCCGGCAACACGACGCGCAGCGTGTCGAAGACGACGTCGTGCGCCGTCACGTAGTCGAGTCGCTTGAGCCCCGCCTCCAGCACCCGCGTGAGACGATGCACCCGCTCGGCGATCCGCCGCAGCCCATCAGGGCCGTGATAGACGGCGTACATCCCCGCGATCACGGCCAGCAGCACCTGCGCCGTGCAGATGTTGCTCGTCGCCTTCTCG
This sequence comes from uncultured bacterium, assembly GCA_937995995.1. GTDB lineage: Bacteria > Gemmatimonadota > Gemmatimonadetes > Longimicrobiales > RSA9 > CALBZE01. Next base: position 11,777 of record CALKIP010000111.1, on the reverse strand, counting down.
CGGCGGATGTGCTGCTCGCGCGTCTGGAGCGCCATGCGCAGTGCCGGCCGCCCTTCCGCATCGCGCGAGACGCCGATGATGCGGCCCGGGATCTGGCGCTTGTATTCCTCCTTCGTGGCGAAGTACGCAGCGTGCGGACCGCCGTAGGCGAGTGGCACGCCGAAGCGCTGCGTGCTGCCGATGGCGATGTCCGCGCCCCACTCGCCCGGAGGCGTGAGCAGCGTCAGGCTGAGGAGATCGGCCGCGACCGCGACCAGTGCACCGGCCTCGTGCGCACGCTCGGCGAAGTCGCGGTAGTCGTAGACCGCGCCGTCCGTCGCAGGGAACTGGAGCAGTGCGCCGAAGACGGTGTCGGAGAACTCGAAGGTGCGGTGGTCGCCCACCTGGACCTCGATCCCACGCGCCCGGGCCCGGGTCCGTACCACCTCGATCGTCTGCGGGTGGGCGTCCTCGGAGACGAAGAAGACGTTGCGCTCCCCACCACCGACGACGGCGTAGGCGAACCCCATCGCCTCGGCCGCCGCCGTCGCCTCGTCCAGCAGCGACGCGTTCGCGATCGGCAGCCCCGTGAGATCGATGACCATCGTCTGGAAGTTCAGCAGCGCCTCGAGACGACCCTGGCTGATCTCCGCCTGGTAAGGCGTGTACGCCGTGTACCAGCCCGGGTTCTCCAAGATGTTGCGCTGGATGACCGGCGGCGTGATCGTGCCGTGGTAGCCCATTCCGAGATAGCTGCGGAAGCGCCGGTTGCGGGAGGCGATGTCGCGCAGTTCACGAAGTGCATCGAACTCGCTGCGCGGCGCATCCAGCTCGAGAGGACGGCGCAGCCGGATCGATTCCGGGATCGCCGCATCGGCCAGCGCCTCGAGTGAATCGTGGCCCAGCTCGTCCAGCATCTGGCGGATGTCGACGTCCGATGGCCCGATGTGCCGATCCACGAAGACATCCGTGTGGTCGAGGGAACGTCCTGTATTCTTCATTCCAGTCATCCCATAAACGTAAAACGGGCGGACCTCCTCGCCCGCCCATACACTGCCGCCACCAGTCCGTGGATACACCCGTCGCGCCGCACGTTTCCGCACACGCGCAGACGTACGATGCGCACCTCAGAACTCGTAGCTGGCACCCGGCTCCAGCACCACGACCTCTGCCCGATCCCCCACCCGCTGCGCAAAGGCCTGCGGGTCCTGTCGGATCACGTCGAAGGTGTTGAAGTGCATCGGGATCACGACCTTGGGCTCGATGAACTCCACGGCCCGTGCCGCATCCTCGGGACCCATCGTGAAGTTGTCGCCGATCGGCAGGAGCGCGATGTCGACCTTCCCCTTCAACAACTGCATGGCCATGAGCAGCGCCGTGTCGCCGGCGAAGTAGAGCCGCTGCCCCCCCTTGAGGTCGAGCCAGAAGCCACCGGGCACCGTCGTGTACAGGCCTTCCGTGTCTCCGGAGACCTTACCGCCGTGCAGTGCGGGCGTCATCTTGGCGTAGCCGAAAGAGAAGTTGTACCCTCCGCCAATGTGCAGCGGATGCACGCTCTTGACACCCTTCGTCTCGGCGAACGAGACGATCTCGAAGGTGGAGATCAGGAGCGCCCCGGTCTTCCTGGCCAGCTTGATGGCGTCGTCGAAATGGTCGGAGTGCCCGTGACTGACGAGGATGAAGTCCAACTCGTCGATGTCATCCGTCGAGATGTCCGCGACGGGATTCTCGTCCAGCCACGGGTCGAAAATGATACGCGAGCCCTCGTCCGTCTCCAGAGTGAAGCACGCGTGTCCGTGCCAGGTGAGCCGCGCCATACCGTTCACCCCCGGTTTACGGAGGGCCAGCGACCGCCCTCGCTCACGATTCGCCGATGTGGTCCGCGTACGCGCCGTCGTCGAGCAGCTCGTCGAGCTCGCCGGGGTCGCTGACCCGGACCTTGAGCATCCAGCCATCGCCGTACGGATCCTGGTTGACCAACGACGGATCCGCATCCAGCGCGTCGTTGACCTCGACCACCTCGCCGGTGACGGGCAAGTAGAGATCGCTCACCGCCTTGACCGCCTCGACGGTTCCGAAGACCTCGCCCTTGTTGAACGTCTCGCCGGCCTTGGGCAGCTCGACGTAGACAATGTCGCCCAGCTCGCCCTGGGCGTAATCCGTGATGCCAACGTAGTAGACCGACTCTTCTTCGGCTGGCTTCAGATACTCGTGCTCTTCAGAGTAGAGCAGCTCTGCCGGGATGTCCGACATCGTTCCTCCCTCACCAATCTCCTGGACCGGGTAAGCGCGGAGAGAATAGACGCGGCGCAGGCGAGCGTCAAGCCCGTGCCAGAGCGAAAAACCTCACGTGCCTGCACCATCTGCGCCACCCGCCGGCTCCAGGTCGCGCAGCACGTTGAGGCGCCGCAGGATCTCGGTCAGTCTGCGCAACTCCGACTCCACTATACCGAGCATCTCCTTGACCTCCGGATCGGTGACCGCGGGGTCGTCGAGAAGCAGCTGGACATGGCCGAGTGCGGCCGTCAATGGATTGTTCGCGTCGTGCCGTACGTCGCGAATGAGCTTCATGACCTGCGCCCACTCGGCATCGTTCATGGAGCGTCTCCGACAAGGGCTGCGGGAACGTCGCCCGGTGCGGACCTCTGGCGAATCACGCCTTGATACGCGCAATCGGGCGAGCCGACCCGGGCGTGGGAGAATGGTCGCAAGTATACGCAGGGAGGCCGAAGCAGATCAAGGCCGGTGCATCGCCGCGGCCCGGTCCGAGAGTTGCGGAACCCTGAGGGGGTGAGTAGAGTATGGATGTCGACCGCGCCGAACGTGAGCGCGGAGCTGGGCCGCCGACGCCGACCCGAGGCGGAAAGCGACGGCGGACCGCGGGACCTGAGGAGCCCGCTGGTGTCCAGCCCGATCGTGAACTCAACAAAGGAGGTGATCCTTGTCTAGTCCAAGTACTTTGCGCAACCTGACACGGGCAAGCGATCGCCGTATCGGCGCCTAGCCGAAGCGTAGCGACCACAGTCCGCACCAGCGGGTGCCGACACGGCATCGCGTCGGGTTGCGGAAGTCCCCTACGGCGCCGCCGGATCTTCCGGCGGCGCTCGTTTTATATAGGCATTCGGCCGTCCTCGCACGCGGCCGGCCCGCTTCGTTGGCGAGGCGTGGAGCACCGAAGGCCGGCGGCGCTTCACGCGCGGCGCCCACCGAGGATTCCGCCTCGCCTGGCTGGCGCGCCGATCGCGCCGTAAAATGGGACAGGCAGTGCGAAACGATCGCGACCCGAAAAACCTCTGAATATTCCAAGGAGACCAGTCGATGTCCGCGGTGTCACCCGACGCGGCGCAGCCGCCGCTTACGCAGTTGACCGAAGACGAGGCCATGTTCCGCGACGCGGTCCGCCAATTCGCCGAAGAGGTGATCGCGCCCCGCGTCCACGCTATGGACGAGGCCGCCGAGATGGACCCGGACCTCATCCCCCAGCTCTTCGAGCTCGGCCTCATGGGCGTCGAGGTGCCCGAGAAGTGGGGTGGCACCGGGCTGTCGTTCTTCACCGCCACACTCGTCGTCGAGGAACTCTCCCGCATCGACCCGAGCGTGGGCGTGCTCGTCGATGTACAGAACACCCTCGTCAACAACTGCATCCTGCGCTGGGGGAACGATTCGCAGAAGGAGCGCCTCTTTGAGCGCCTGACCCGTGACACCGTGGGCGCCTACGCCCTCTCGGAAGCCGGCTCCGGCTCCGATGCCTTCGCCCTCGCCACCCGCGCCCGCCAGGACGGCGACGACTGGGTCCTCGAGGGTCGCAAGCTCTGGATCACGAACGGCGGCGAGGCCGGCATCTTCATCATCTTCGCCAACGCGAACCCCGACGCCGGCTACAAGGGGATCACCGCCTTCATCGTCGAGCGGGACATGCCGGGCTTCAGCGTCGGCAAGAGGGAGGACAAGCTCGGGATCCGCGCCTCCTCGACCGTCGAACTGATCCTCGACAACGTCCGCGTCCCCGCCGAGAACGTGCTGGGCGAGGTCGGCATCGGCTACAAGATCGCAATCGAGACGCTGAACGAGGGTCGCATCGGGATCGGCGCCCAGATGGTCGGCCTCGCCCAGGGTGCACTCGACCATACGCTCCGCTACGTCCGCGAGCGCGAGCAGTTCGGCCGCCCGATCGGCGAATTCCAGGCCGTTCAGTTCCAGCTCGCACAGATGCGCACCGAGCTCGAGGCCTCACGACTCCTCGTCTACAACGCCGCCCGGCTCAAGGATGCCGGACAGCCGTTCCTCGAGGAGGCGGCCATGGCGAAGCTCTTCGCCTCGAGGGCCGCACAGCGCATCGCCAGCCAGTGCATCGACCTCTACGGCGGCTACGGCTTCACCCGCGAGTACCCGGTGGAGAAGCTCTACCGTGACTCGAAGATCGGCACGATCTACGAGGGCACCAGCAATATGCAGCTGCAGACGATCGCGAAGTACATGTTGCGGTAGCTTCGCAGGGCTAGGGCGAGGGCGAGGGCTAGGGCGAGGTGGTGGCGGGGAAGCCCTTGCCCGGTCCTCGGCCCTCGGTTTCGCCTCAGCCCTCGCCCGGTCCTCGGCCCTCGTACCTCCCGGGACCCTCGCCCGGCCCTCGCCCCCCGCCCCGGGTTCGCACCGGCCTCGTTCCTCGCCGCTCTGGCCTTGCCCGTCGTTACCGCCTCCTTTCCACAGGGCGACAGCACCCTTTCTTTATCGTTGACAGGCCTGCGTAAGGCCGGTAACCTGCACGTTAGAATCACCAAGCAGAAATCTGCGGCCGATGTTTCGGCGTGCAGGTCACGAATGTCAACCGGTCGTGCGGGTTGGCACGACGGAATGCATTCACCAGCCATAAATCCGCACATCCTGCCGACCGTCGCTCGATCCGTAGCGACTGCAGCAACGAACGCAGCGGATACTCAGATTGGAGGGAATAATGCCTGCCCTTCGACTATTGCGTTCCGTCGCACTATTGTGTCTCGCTGCGGGGGGGCCCTCGGCGCTCGGGGCACAGGATGTCATAGATATCGGCACGATACGGACCTGCTGAGTCTGCGAACTCGAGCTGCATCCACTCCTTTCCATGGGCGAGGCATCGGGGCCCGGCATCATCGAATCAGATCAACTCAGGGTAGTACACAGCCCCGATACCGGCATGTATGCCGTGTTCTCGCCGGGTGCCTCTCACATCCTGCTTTTCGACTCCTCGGGAGCCTTCGTTCGCCGCATTGGTCGGCCAAGGCCAGGACCCAAGGAAATCGCGGGACTCATCGATGTGCAGTTCAACGGGTCTCGTGTCGTGGCATTGGACTACGCTGGTCCGAAGCTCCTCGTAATGGATCTCATGGGCCGCCACATAAGCGACACCCGACTGCCGGTTCGAGCAGGACGCTTCCGCATGGTTGCGGATACGAGCCTGGTGGTCGGATCGATCGACGCATCGCCATCGTTAGTCGGCCACCCATTGCACACCATCGTACTCACTACAGGCCAGGCCATCCGCCATTTCGGCTCGAAAGACGGCGAATTCAGGGCGTATGAGCCTTTTGCGGAGGACGTTGTCCTCGGTTGGTCACCGGATCAAAGCCGGGTCTGGAGGGGAGATCGCTCCCGTGTGTACCTCGAGGAGTGGCACGTTGACGGGCCGCCCCTTCGGACGGTCCACGGTAAGCTCGGCTGGTTCGACGAACCAGAGCCCAGAAGGAGCTCGGGGCCACCTCCAAGCCTCGTTTCGGATTTTGGAGTCGACATCGAGGACCGTCTCTGGCTGGCTGTGCTCGTGCCGGACCCGGGATGGCGAGAGATTCGATCGCGCGGAGGGGAGTCCATGATTCCGATATCGGAGATGGACAAGTACTACGATACTCGTATCGACGTATTCGACCTGCGCGGTCGGCGGCACTTGGGATCGGTCACCCTGGACGAAGCGTCGATAGGGAGCTTCGTTCAGGTGGGCGATGCTTTCACGGTCCATAGCCTCGTCTACGATAGGGAGAGGGTACCTCGGGTCGCTATCTACCGCGTGTCACTCGCACCACACTCCAATCGTAGGAACAGATGAGGTTTTCCAGAGCTTTCGTTCCGGTCGGCCTCGCCTTGCTGGTTTCATCGACTGCGGCTAGCACTCCTCCAGACGAGTCGTCGCGTGCGAACTCGGCAGCTATGGAGGTCGATGCAATCCTCGCATCGCTCGTGTTCGGTGACTGCCCTACCAATTGTGAGTTTGCCATCTGCGGTGGCGTCGCGCACCGAAATCAAGAGGATGCAGGTGGCAACGACGGTGGCGAAGTGCACTCGTGCGCCGTTAGCACGAATGGCTGTGGTGATCATTCGTGTGGGCCCACTGAAACCTTCCTGGATCTTGAGTCGCTTATTCCGCACTTGGATGGCGACGAGATCCGCACGATGCAACGCCAATACACCAACTTCTCGGTTAATGCGGAGCGTGGCGTCATTCAGGTCTTTGGTTGCAAGGACAGGGTGGCGTTGTCGCTGAACCTCACGGATACGCAAAGAGCACAGCTGAATCTGAGCCGCGGGTAGATTCTCCAACCTAAAGTAAGTGGTAGACGGTGGACCCGAGCAAAAGCGGGTGGCTGCAACGGCCACCCGCTTTGCATGCATGTAACCCGGCCTCGGTTTCGACCAAACTCGGAGTGAAACGGCGACCTTGCGCATCGGATGATCTCAGTCCGGCCCGATCCGTGCGGCTCGGGACTCGACACTTTGAGGACTGGGGCTCGGGCGTGGTCCGCGTATGCCCTCGATGGGCGCCGACGGAACCGTGGAGCGCTACGCGTCACGTTCCGATCGGGCCTGGGTCCGCACCTCGTCGGCTGGCCCGAAATTGCGCCACTCGAACCGGCGTCCTACATTGACGAACACTGTTCGGTGCGATCGTGGAGGCGCACGCGGTCGCCGGTCGGTCTCCGATCTTCATGGCGAGTGAGGGGGTTACGATGAGTGCGACGGTACAGGTGAGCGAACGGGAGGCCCGTGCGGTCGCGGAGGCGGCGCGGGAAAAGGAGTGGGTGCTGCCGAGCTTCGTGCGGGAGCTGTTCCTGGGACGGATGCGGCTGGACCTGCTCCATCCGGCACCGGCACCGGATCCCGATGCGGAGGCGCGTGCGGACGCGTTTCTGGCGCGTGTGGAGTCGTTCCTGAGCGAGAGCGTCGACGCCTCGGAGATCGAGCGTACCGACCGGATCCCCGAGCACGTGATCGAGGGGCTGAAGGAGCTCGGTGCCTTCGGGATGAAGATCCCCCGGGAGTACGGCGGGCTCGAGCTTTCGCAGCGGGGGTACAATCGTGCGATCTCGGTGATCGGCAGCTACTCGACGGCACTGGGTGTCCTCCTCTCGGCGCATCAGTCGATCGGCGTGCCGCAGCCGCTGAAGATGTTCGGCACGGAGGAACAGATGCGGAAGTACCTGCCGCGCCTGGCGAAGGGCGCCATCTCGGCGTTCGCGCTGACGGAGCCGGACGTGGGGAGCGATCCGGCGCGGGTCAGTGCGACGGCGGAGCCGACGGAGGATGGCAACGCCTACATCCTGAACGGCGAGAAGCTTTGGTGCACCAACGGTCCGATCGCGGACATCATGGTGGTCATGGCGCGCACTCCGGCGAAGGACGGCAAGGCGCGCGGCGGGATCACGGCCTTCATCGTCGAGAACGACTGGGAGGGCGTGGAGACGGTCCACCGCAGTTCGTTCATGGGGCTGAAGGGGATCGAGAACGGTGTGATCCGCTTCACCAACGTGCGTGTGCCGAAGGAGAACGTGATCTGGGGCGAGGGCCGGGGCCTGAAGCTCGCGCTGATCACGCTGAACACCGGCCGCCTGACGATCCCCGCGACGTGTGCGGCGAGTGGCAAGTGGTGCCTGGGCGTCGTGCGCGAGTGGAGCAATGAGCGCAAGCAGTGGGGCGCACCGGTCGGCAAGCACGATGCCGTCGCACAGATGATCGCCGACATCGCCGCGCGCACCTTCGCGATGGAGGCGATCGCGGATCTTTCGGCGCGCATGGCGGACAGCGGCCGCTACGACATTCGTCTCGAGGCGGCGATCGCCAAGATGTACAACTCGGAGGCCGCCTGGCGCGTGGTGGACGACACGCTCCAGATCCGCGGCGGTCGTGGCTACGAGACGGCCGAATCCCTCGAGGCGCGGGGCGAGGAAGCGATCGCGGTCGAACGTATGATGCGAGACTTGCGCATCAACCTCATCTTCGAGGGCTCGAGCGAGATCATGCGGCTCTTCATCGCGCGTGAGGCGGTGGACCCGCACCTCCAGCACGCCGGCGCCGTCCTCGAGCCCGATGCGGGATTCGGCGCCAAGGCACGCGACGCCATCGGGCTCGGCCTGCACATGGGCGGCTGGGTGGCCGGCAACGTGGTCGGCTGGGGCCGCTGGCCGCGCTACGCCGAGTTCGGCCGCCTGGCGCGCCACCTGCGCTACGGTGACCGCGCGGCGCGCAAGCTGGCGCGCACGCTGGCCTTCCAGATGGCGCGTTGGGGCCCGGCGCTGGAGCGGCGCCAGAAGATCCTCTTCCGGCTGGTCGACGTCGGCGCGGAACTCTTCGCCATGGCGGCCACGTGCATCCGGGCGCACGAACTGCACCGGTCCAATCCGGCAGACGAATCGCCACTGGTCATGGCCGATCTCTTCTGCCGAGGCGCGCGGCGTCGCATCGCCGAGCATTTCCGCGCGGTCTCCAGGAACGACGACGTCTACCGCTACCGCATTGCCCAGCAGGTGCTCGCGGGCGATCACCGCTGGCTGGAAGCCGAGTCGATCGACCGGCCCGAGCCACGTGCCGGTGGCGTGGAGCGACGGGAGGAACTGGAAGTCTCCGCATGAGCGGCTGATACAATCCTTGCGATCCTGGCGGAGCGTCCCTAAACTAGCGACCCTGGGGACAGGTGCGCCCCCTACTGGAGCCACCCCATGGCGCTCATCGCCGCTCTTCTACCGGACCACGCCGATCGTGGATCGCTCGTCGCTGCCGCACCCCCACACGAGGTCGCCTGGGCCACATCCTGGCGCGAACTCTACCGGTTGGTGCGTACCCGCCCCATCGCCGCGGCGGTAGCGGATCTTCACGCGGAATCCAGAAAGGACGGCGTGTTGCGGGTCCTGCGCTTCTCCCAGCGCTACCCGCTCACGCCGATCGTCGTCTGGGGCGACCTGGACGGCCGAGAGCTCTATCGCCTGGGCAAGGCCGGCGCCGCGGAGGTGATCCTCTCGCGGGACGCGGATGACGCCAGCCTCGTCGCCGAGGTGCTCGGCGGTACGCTGGGCGACGGCATCGTGCCCCTCGTCGACGCGCGTCTGCGCGGCCGGATCTCCGAGCGCGCCCGGTTGATGGTACGCACGGCCACGGAGGGCATCCCGAACCAGATTCAGGTGCCGGACCTGGCCGATGCGCTCCACGTCTCGGTCTCGACGCTCGAACGCCGCTGTGAGCGCTGGGGGCTTCCCACGCCGGGTCGCCTCCTCCTCTGGCTCCGCGTCCTCTACGGGCTGCGCTGGCTGCAGGAGCCGGGGCGCAGCGTCGAGTCCGTCGCCGGCCAACTCGGCTATTCTTCGGGAGCGGCGTTCCGCCGCGCGATCAAGGCGACGATCGGCGGGCGGCCCTCGCCGTTGCGCAACCGCCACGGCTTCGATCGGGCACTGGACGGCTTCATCGCCGAGTGTCCGGGTGATGGAGCGTTTCGTCGAGTCTCAGCCCTCGGGTGAACGACCATGGCGCGCTACGACCGCATCGCTCCCCTCCCTTCCCCGTCGCGTGAAGCCGCATTCCCCGCCTGGCCGGCATTGTGCGATCTGGAGGCGGACGAGCGCGATGCCGAACTGGGCCGCCGGGCTCGCCTGCGCTTCCTCGCGCTGCGGCCCGTCAGGCGCCTCCTGCACGTGGGGATCGACCGCGTGCCGGCCGACTCGTTCGACCGGCAGGTGGAGGGCGTGCGCGAGGAGTTGGGCCACCTGCCGGCGCGTGATCGGGAGCGGTCTCGCATAGCTCGCTTCCTGCACCAGATCCGCTCGCGTACGCCACTCGCCTTGACGACCGCCACGCTGGACCTGGGTGAGGTGCTGGAAGCGGCGGAGCACTACCATGGCGCGAGCGAGTACTACCACACGGCGCTCGAGCTCGCCTCGGCGTACGGCCTCACGCCCGAGCAGGTGGTGGCGCACCGGCTGCTGGGCAGGGTCTTGCGGAAGACAGGGCGCATCGAAGAGGCGGAGCGAGAGTACCGCACGGCCGCAGGGTTTGCGGACCAGCTCGAAGACCGCGAGCAGTGGGCCCGCTCTCTGGATGGACTGGGCCAGACGCTGTGCGGGCGGAAGCACTACGAGGAGGCACGTCGCCTGTACCGTGAGATCCTGCAGCGTGGACGCGAGTTCGAGGACCCGAGCCTCATCTCCATCGCCTTGGTCGGGCTCTGCCTCACAGAGGTCGACGCGGGCGACTTCGAGCAGGCCATAGAGTACGGCTGGGCCGCCTTCGACCAGGCGCACGTCGGTGAGCAGCGCAACGCGGTGCTCCGCGGCCTCGGTAATGCGTTCCTCGGAGCAGGCCTTTACCCGACCGCCGAACGGTGCCATCGGATCGTCGCCGAGCGCTCGAGCGCCGCCTTCACCCGTGTCCAGGCGCTGCTCGATCTGGCCAGGGTAGCGGCTCACGCTGGCCGAACGGATCTAGCCCGGGAGCGGCTTCGCGAGGCGGTCGGCATAGCCAGCCACCTGGGCTTCCGCGAACTACTCACCCGCGCCGACGAGCTGCTCACCGGCATGGAGCGGGACGCCGCGGATGATTCGGTCGCCGACTCCATGGCCCCCTCACCGAGCGAGGGTACGCTCCGGATCGCCGCCGAAATCGAGGCGCTGGACGAGGCGCTGGTCCCTGCCTCCAGTTGAGTCGCGTCCTACCTTCCAAGGCATTTCTCTGCATACATCCTCCAGGATCACCCCATGCCGGCAATGAGAATCACGGTAGCGGCCACTCTACGGCTTGCGTGCCTGGCCGTAGCGGTGGCCATGATGGGTTGTGTATCTTCCAGCGATGGCGAGGGCGCGGACGCTTCAATGGATGCCAAGCTCGATCCTCGGCTGCGTCAGATCGCGGCCGCGCAGCCGGATTCGGTGATCGGCGTGCTCATCCGCACGTCGGAACCGATCGATTCCGAGGCGCGTGCCGCGCTCGAGGCGGAGGGACTCGCGGTCGGCACGGTCGCGGGCGACGTCGTCACCGGCCGCCTTCGCGCCGGCGCTGCGACGGCCGTGGCCCAACTGCCGTTCGTCGTCTACATCGAGGCCGCCCAGCGCGTGCCACCGGTTCAGTCCAGACATTCTCCATAGAGGTCCGATTGAAGCGCCGTATCCTCCTGGCCCTACTCCTCTGCCTGACCGGACCGACCATCGCGGGAGCGCAACAGCGTCCAGACACGGACCCGCGGGGCCCCTATGTGGATCCCCTCCTTCGCGCGCTCCAGCGCCCGGGCGCACGAGAAGCCGTCCAGCGCGCGGTCGTCGCCGAGCCGCAGCGTATGCGCCCGCCGCGGCCGAGCGAGGAGAAGGCGCGCGCCCGCGCCTCGGCGCCCCGGTCGGGCCCGTACTCCTCACTTGCGCTCGAGGAGGACCGGCGAACGGGACAGACCCGTGTCGGCGTGTTGGTCCAGTTGCGGGATCCGATCCCCGCATCGCTCGCCGCGCTGCGGCGGGCCGGCGCCGAGATCGGCACCGTCGTCGGCGATGTTGCGACGGCGCGCGTACCGATCGATGCAC
>CALKIP010000110.1 GCA_937995995.1 uncultured bacterium | reverse complement strand
GCGCACGGCGGCCTCACTCTCGAAGCCGAGGCTCAGGCGGCCCGGTCGACCAAGCCGCTCGACCACCTGCGGCCGTTCAGGATCGACGGTTTGAACGACGTTGTCGCCATCCCCCTCTCCGGCGACCTCCGCTACGCCATCCCGCCACGGGACGAGACGGGGTGGGAAGCGGTCCGCCGGGTACTGTGCGAAGCGGTCCGTGCCGGTCCGGGGAGCATTGCCGTCTTCGGCGATGACCTGGAGCGATCCGCCGCCGTCGGCCCATGGGCGGGGCGCCGCTGGTCCCGCGACGCGGTGGCGCCGTACGAGGCCATGCTCGCGTGGCTGGCTCGCGGCGATCTCGCCCGTCCCGTCCTCCTCTCGCAGTGGCTGCGCGAGCACCCACCGACCGCGACGAGGCGCGTGCAGCCAGGGACGTACTACGAGTTGGCCCACGTCATGGATGCGGGAGAGACGTACGAGAAGTGGGCCGACGATCCACGCTGGCAGCCGTACGCACGGATCCTGGCCCGCGCCGAAGAGACGGCCGCGCGCCCCGACTGGCACTTCCCCGGGCTCCAGGAGCTGGCGTGGAGGCAGGTGATGGTCTCGAGTTGTGAGACGGCGTGGCAGGAGCCGGACGGCGAGGGCCGATATGATCCGGCCCCGTGGGTACGGGCGACGGCGGCCCACGCTCGTGCAGTGTTCGTCCACCGCGCCGCCGATGAATGGCGGGCCGGCGCCGCCGGGGCGCCGTGGGCCGGCCGGCTCGACGCCGATGACGACGGCCACGACGAGATCGTCCTCGCGAACGACCACCTCTTCGCCGTCCTCACGCCTGCCTGGGGCGCCCGGCTCGTCTACCTCTACGACCTCGCGGACGACCACGGCCGACTCGTCGTGGGCAACCCCACCGACGACTGGAACTGGCAGGAGGAGGCGAACCGTTTCATGGAGGTGCCGCGCAACCACCCGGGCGCGTTTGTCGACGTCGGCCACGAAAACGACCGCTACGAGGTCGAGCGACTCGCGTCAGGGCCGGCGGTCGCCGAGGTACGGCTCGTGAACCGGGAGCCCGGCAGCGCGTTCCACGGCGCGGTCAAGCGGTTCCGGCTTCGGGCCGGCGCCCGTGCGCTGGAGGTGCACTACACTCTGCCGCCAGGCTATGAATCCGCCGCCGCGTCACGGACCGAGCGTAGGCGCCGAGAACCCACCGGTCCGCACGTACACCGTGGACGACGCACCGGAGTCCGGCCGTCCGAACGAACCGACGACCGCGAGCTCCTCCGCATCGAGTTCGGCCTGTCGCCGGATTATCTGGCTCTCCTGAGGACCGGCCGCCCCGGCCTGCGACGTTTCCGGCGCGGCCGACGCCGCGGCGCGGCGAAGGAAGGCTGCCGCGTCTGGGTCGAGCCCGCGCCACACGCGCCGCTCTCGTGGGCCGAGCCCGTGCAACGGGAGTTCGGACATGGCGTGATGCTCTGCCTGGCCGCGAACGCGGCACGATTCCACATCCGACTCGGCGCCGAGGTCGACCGCGCGCCCGCTCCACCTCATGACAGATGAGCGGCCTGCAGCTCGCCCGCGTCTTCGCCCCCTTCATCAGGCCGCACTGGCACCGCCTCGCCTTCGGCATCGCGCTGGTCCTGGCCGGAACCGTCACTTCCCTGCTCCGGCCGTGGCCGCTCAAGTACCTCTTCGACGAGATCCTCATCCCCGGGCGGAGCGTCGAGGCGGTCGGCACGGTGGTCGGCCTCGTCGTCGTCGCCTATGCACTCGTCAACGCAGCAGACGGCGCGATCCGCGGCCTGCGCCGCTACGTGCTGAAGGCGACGGGGCAGCGGGTCGGATTCGACCTCCAGGCCTCCCTCCTGGAGCGTCTCCAGGCACTCGACATCACCTTCCACGACCGCCAGAGCACCGGCGAGATGGTCAACCGGCTGACCCGCGACGTCGACCGAGTGCAGGACATCTCCACCGAAACCCTCGTCGAAGCCGCATCCCACGCGCTGAAGCTCCTGGGCATGCTCGGCGTGATCCTGTGGCTCGACTGGCGGCTCAGCCTCGCCATGCTCGTGCTCCTCCCGTTCCTCGGGCTCGCGACCGCCTACTACCGCAGGCGGCTACGGCAGGCGGAACGGCGAGCGCGCCGCGAGGAGGGCGAAGTCGCGTCGCTCGCACAGGAGATCCTCGCTTCGATTCGTCTAGTCAAGGCATTCAGCCGTGAGGACCTCGAGCAGCAGCGCTTCGAAGAGCATGCGCGCGAGGCCACCACTCGCTACGTGGGCGTGTGGCGCACGGAGGCCGTGCTCGGCGGGATGGTCGACGTCCTCGTCGCCGGCGGCACGGCCGCGATGATCTGGCTCGGCGCGTGGCGCGTGCTTGCCGGCACCCTCAGCCCCGGCGACCTGTTCGTGCTGATCTCCTACCTGCGCGAGTTCTACGACCCGATCAGCTCGCTCTCCAAGCTGAGCGGGCGTGTCAGCCGCATAACCGCGCGGGCAGAGCGCATCGCGGACGTGCTGGTGCGCGAGCCGGTCGTTCGAGACCGGCCCGGGGCACGTCCCGCACCTCGCTTCGCCGGCGCGATCGCGTTCGACCACGTCGACTTCGAGTACGAGCCCGGCCATCGCGTGCTCCACGACGTGTCTTTCTCGATCCTCCCGGGGCAGGTCCTCGGCCTGGTCGGGCCGTCCGGCTCGGGCAAGAGCACGATCGCCAGCCTCGTGGCGAGGCTCCACGACCCGAGCGCCGGCCGCGTTCTGATCGATGGCGTGGACCTGCGCGAATACACGATTTCGAGTGTGCGCCGACAGGTCACCTGGGTGCTTCAGAAAACGATCCTCTTCCACACCACTGTACGGGACAACATCGCCTTTGGCCGGGCGGGCGCAACGGAAGCGGAGATCGTGGCCGCCGCGCGCGCCGCCAACGCCCACGACTTCATCACTTCACTTCCGTTCGGCTACGACACGGTCATCGGCGAGGGCGGTGAGACACTCTCCGGCGGTCAGAGGCAGATGCTCGCCTTGTCCCGGGCCGTGCTCCGCGACGCGCCGATCATCATCCTCGACGAGCCCACGACGGGGCTGGACGCGGAGGCGCGTGCGACCTTCCTGGAATCCCTCGAATGGCTGGCGTACGGACGGACGATGATCGTGATCGCCCACGATTTCGATCTCGTGCACCGGGCCGACCTGATCCTCGTCATCGAGAGGGGCCGCATCGTCGAGCGCGGCACGCACTCGGAGCTGCTGGCACGCGGTGGACGGTACGCGATGCTGGCGAGAAGGAGGTGAGGGCGCGGAAACCGCCTCGGGCGGCAGAGCTTGCCCGCTCCCGCTCCACCGCCGTACCTTGACCTCATTCCACGACAACGCAAGGGCAACAGCCCGCGCCATGCCACCTCCAGCTCGAATGGGTCCCCGCTCATGATGCGACGAATCCTTTCCCTGCTCCTCGTCCTTGCCATCACCGCCTGCGGCGCCGGAGGCCGAGCGCCTGCCGAAGATGTGGCCCGGTGGGAGGCGCGGGCCAGGAACGTCGAGATCATCCGCGACGAGTGGGGCGTGCCCCACATCTACGCGCCGACCGACGCGGACGCCATCTTCGGCCTCATGTACGCCCAGGCGGAGGACGACTTCCCGCGCATCGAGCGCAACTTCCTCTTCTCCCAGGGTCGGCTCGCGGAGGCGGAAGGCGAGGAGGCGATCTGGCAGGACCTGCGGATGAAGCTCTTCATCGACCCCGACGAGATGAAGGCGCTCTACGCCGAGAGCCCGGAATGGCTGCGCGACCTCATGGACGCCTGGGCCGACGGGCTCAACTACTACCTGCACACGCATCCGGAGGTCGAGCCACTAGTGCTCGACCACTTCGAGCCGTGGATGGCGCTCACCTTCAGCGAAGGCAGCATCGGGGGCGACATCGAGCGGGTGAACACCCGCGAGCTCCAGAGGTTCTACGAGAGCCTGGAGGCGGCGGAGGCGCCGGTCGCCACGACGGTCGGCGCTGCTCCGGTCATCGACGTGCCTGCCGCCGCCCTTGCGTCCGGCGAACGTTCCGCGCGCGCCACGGGGGCGGCGGGCTCCGCGCAGGTCGCGCCACATGCCGTCGCCTTCGCGGCGGCCGAACGCACCGCACCCGCCGGCTCCGCGGCCAGTCCGGCCAGCTCTCTCGTCACACCCGACCCCGAACTCGAGCCGACCGGATCGAACGGGATCGCGATCGCGCCGGAGAACACCGCGAACGGCAACGCGCTGCTCCTCATCAACCCGCACACCTCGTTCTACTTCCGCCACGAGGCGCACGTGGTGAGCGAGGAGGGGCTGAACGCCTACGGCGCGCTCACCTGGGGGCAGTTCTTCGTCTACCAGGGCTTCAACGAGACCGCCGGGTGGATGCACACCTCGAGCCGCGTCGACAACATCGACGAGTTCCTCGAGACGATCGTCGAGCGAGACGGCGCGCTCTACTACGTCTACGGCGACGAGGAGCGGCCGGTCCAAACCCGCGAGGTCACGGTCCGCTACAGGAGCGAGGACGGCGGGATGGCCGAGCGCACCTTCACGGCGTACCGCACCCACCACGGCCCGATCGTGCGGGCGGTCGACGGGAAGTGGGTCAGCGTAGCGCTCATGGAGGAGCCGATGCGGGCGCTGATCCAGTCGTACTCGCGGACCAAGGCGCGCAACCTGGACGAGTACCTGCAGGTCATGGAGGCGCACACCAACTCGTCCAACAACACGCTCTTCGCCGACGCGGAGGGCAACATCGCCTACCTGCACTCCAACTTCGTCCCGAAGCGCGACGACCGCTTCGACTACGACCGGCCTGTCGACGGCAGCGACCCCGCGACCGACTGGCAGGGCGTGCACTCGATCGAGGAGTCGCCCAACGCGATCAACCCGTCGACCGGCTTCGCCTACTGCACCAACAACTGGCCGTACACGGCGGCGGGCGCGGCGAGCCCGAGACAGGCGGACTACCCGCGCTACATGGACCGTGGGAGCGAGAACCCGCGCGGCGTCCACGCGCTCATGCTGCTCGAGGACCGCACCGACTGGACGCTGGAGTCGCTGCGCGAGGCGGCGTACAGCAGCTATCTCCCGGCCTTCGAACAGATGATCCCGCCCCTCGTGCGCGGGTGGGACGCGCTCCCGGCCAACCATGCCCTGAAGCAGGCGACGGCCGAGCAGGTCGCACTCCTGCGCGACTGGGACCTGCGCTGGGACACGGCGTCGGTGCCCACCTCCGTGGCCGTCTTCTGGGGGACCGAACTGCTGCGCCGGGTCCAGGGCGACGCGCGCGCCACCGGCATCGACGTCTACGAGTTTGCCGCGACACGCACCACACCCGTGCAGCGGCTCGAAGCGCTCGTCGCCGCGACCGAACGCCTCGAGGAGGACTTCGGCGATTGGCGCACGCCGTGGGGCGAGATCAACCGCTTCCAGCGCCTCTCCGGCGACATCGACCTCTCCTTCGACGACGACGCACCCTCGATCCCCGTCGGCTTCACCTCGGCACGCTGGGGCTCGCTCGCCTCCTTCGGCGCCGCGCCGCGCAACGGTACGAAGCGCTGGTACGGCACGAGTGGCAACAGCTTCGTCGCCGTGGTCGAGTTCGGCGAGCGCGTGCGCGCCGTGGCGGTCACGGCCGGCGGGCTGAACAACGCACCGGGCTCGCCGCACTTCATCGACCAGGCGGAGCGCTACGCGACCGGTGATCTCAGGCCGGTGCACTTCTACCGCGAGGATGTGGAGGCGGCGGCGGAGCGGACGTACCGACCGGGAGAGTGGTAGGAGAGGGCCGGCTTGTGGCCGGCGGAACTGCACTGGACGCCCGAGCCTTGGAGCGGTCACAGAAGTGAATTGGCCACCGCCGGCAGCACCCGCCCGAGCCGCCCCTCCACCTTCACCGCCGCCACATCGTCGGCGCGGGTGGGGCCGACGTTGACGATGGCTACGGGCACGCCTTCCTTCCGTGCCCGATCGACGAAGCGCCGGCCGGAGTAGACGGTGAGCGACGAGCCCGCGACGAGGAGGACCTCGCCTTCCTCGTAGAGGCGCCACGCCTCATCCACACGTTGGCGCGGGACGTTCTCACCGAAGAAGACGACGTCTGGCTTCATGACGCCGCCGCACGCCTCGCACGCGGGGACACGGAAGCTCTCCAGCGCCCAGGCGGGCAGCTCGGCGTCGCCGTCGGGCGCGGATTCGACGTCGTCGCTTTGCGTGGCGTGCGCCAGACGATCCGACCACGCCGCGTTGAGTGCGAGGAGCCGGTCCTGATACTCGACGCGCGCCACGCGCGCGCCGCAGTACAGGCACTGCACCCACGCCAGTGAGCCGTGCAGCTCGATCACGCGCCGGCTCCCCGCGGCGTGGTGCAGCCCGTCCACGTTCTGCGTGATGATTCCCTGCACCACCCCGCCCTCCTCGAGCCGGGCGAGGGCGAGGTGCGCGGGGTTGGGCCGCGCCGCGCTCATCCGCCGCCAGCCGACGGCGCTCCGTGCCCAGTACCGCGCCCGCGCGGCGTCGCTTCCCACGAACTGCTGATAGGTCATCGGTTTGCGCGGGCGGCGCGAGGACTCCGGACCGCGGTAGTCGGGGATCCCGGACTCCGTGCTGCACCCCGCGCCGGCGAGCACGACGACGCGACGGCCCCGGAGCAGGTCGACGAGGGCTTCCGGAGTGGGGGATTGTGCCGTGGTTCGAATGGTCATGGGTACAACATAACGACTCGGGTCGGGAATGCGGACCCGAAAGATCGGGGGGAGCGTCGGCGACGCCCCCCCCGATCCGCTCACCGCCGGAAGGTCGTGAACCCTTGCAGCTCGAGCGTCCGTGCCCGGCCGCGCGCATCCAGCCCGAACGTGACGTTCGTCCAGCCGAAGCCGGTGCTGCGCCAATGCCCGCGGAAGTTGTCGAACTGCCAGTGCTCGAGGTCCGCCACGTAGTCGGGCGAGTAGCGGAGCACGAGTCGTCCGTCCTCCAGGTCCACCGTCACTTCTCCGTAGAGCGAGTCGGCGTACGTGCCGACGTACGCCTCGAGCGGGAGCGACGGCCCGCGCTCCTCGGCGCCCGCGGCCTTGGTGTCCGTCGAGGAGCCTCCCGAGGAGCGACGCGCCCGCTCCAGGTACAGCTCGCTCCAATCCGTCTCGGGCAGGCCGAGCAGAGTGTCGAAGACGCGGTACATGAGCGCCGTCTGGAGCGAGCTCGAGCTCAGGTTCGCGATCGCGACGTAGCCGATCCCCTCCGACGGGATCATCCCGACCTGCGTGCGCGTGTAGTTCACCGAGCCGGTGTGCTGCACGATCTTGCGGCCGTGATAGTCCTGCATCCGCCAGCCGAGGCCGTAGGCGGCGAAGTTCTGCGTCGGGAACATGCGCCGCGTGACCGAGTCCATCCGCATGACGACCTGCGGGGTGTGCATCTCCTCGATTGTCCCGGCCTCGAGCAGCCGCTTGCCCTCGTACGTGCCGCCGTTCAGGTGCAAGCGCACCCACTGCGCCATCTCCGCGACGCTCGAGAAGATCGAGCCGGCCGGCCCGAGCGCGTCGTAGTCGCGGCGGTCCATGACGACGATTCTCTCGCCACTGCGGATGTGTGAGGAGGAGACGTTGTCACGCGTCTGGACGACGTCGAAACGCGATGTCGTGCGCTTCATCCCGAGCGGCTCGAAGATGCGCGTCTCGACGAAGTCGTCCCAGCTCGTCCCCGCCGCCGCGGCGACGACCTCGCCCGCGACCATGTACATCAGGTTGTTGTAGTCGTAGCCCGCGCGGAATCCACGGACCTGATTGAGGTGGCGCACGCGTCGGATGATCTCCGGCCGCTCGAAGGGCGCGGCGATCCAGACGTTGTCTTCACGCGCGACGCCGACGCGGTGCGTCAACAGGTCGCGGATGGTGACGTGGCGCGTCACGTACGGATCCCGGAGCTCGAATGCGGGGAGGTGCTTCCGGACCGGATCGTCCCAGTCAAGGATGTCCTCGTCCACGAGCATGCCGAGTGCGGCCGCGGTGAACGCCTTGGACGTCGACGCGATGGCGAAGAGCGTGTTCTCGTCGACCGGCCCGTCCCGTCCGTGCTCGCGAACGCCGTAGCCGCGGGCGAAGATCAAGGAGTCGTCCTTGACGATGGCGACGGCGAAGCCGGGGATCTCCCAGTCCCGCACCGCCTGCTCGATGTACGCATCGAGCTTCCCGAGGTCGACCGACTGGGCCTGTGCGGACGCGACCCCGGTTACGAGAACGAGTACGACGAGCCAGATCCTGCGGAGTTGTGCCATGAGAACCACGTGAGTACGGTGGATGGATGGTCGACGGCCCCGACCGGCCGGCCGACGGGAACGGCAGGGAAATGTACGATTTCCGAGTCGTTCCCGCACGGGTGGGTAACCCGCTCGATGCCGGCGGAACGTCCCGGTCCCGTGGGCTCGACCCGCGACTGCGTCCTACGGGCTCAATCCGCGGCCCGTTCCTCCGGGTGATGCTCGGCCGCGCCCGACTCGGCCAAGGGGAGGGTGAAGTAGAAGGTCGTGCCCTTGCCCGGCTCGCTGTCCACCCAGATCCTGCCGTGGTGCGCCTCCACGATCCCCTTGGAGATGGCGAGTCCGAGCCCGGCGCCCGCGCGCGACGCCCGCCGCGCCTGCCAGAATGGATCGAAGAGGTGGCGGAGTTGATCGTCCGCGATCCCCGGCCCCGTGTCGCGGATCCAGAAGAGCACCGCGTCGCCCTGCTGCGCGGCGCCGACGGTGATGGCCCCCTCGTCGGTGAATTTGATGGCGTTGCCGATCAGGTTGCCGAAAAGCTGGAGGATGCGGTTGCGATCGGCAAAGATCGGCGGGAGCGTGTCCGGGATTTCGGCCACGAGCCGCAGCCCCTTGTCTTCGACCTGGACCCGGTGCAGATCGAGCATCTCCTCGACGAGCGGAGCCGTCTCCACCGGCTCCTGATCGACGACGAACTGCCCCGCCTCGACCTTGGCCACATCTAGAAGGTCCTGAATCAACGTGTTCGCACGCTCGATCGACCGTCGGATGATATCGAGCTGTCTGCGCTCGCCCGTCCTCTCCGGCGGTATCGTCTCCTGCAGGAGCCCGGCACTCAGTCCGACCGTGTTCAGGGGGTTGCGAAGGTCGTGGGCGACGATCCGCAGCACCTGGTCACGGATCCGCGTCGCCTGCTTCGACTCCTGGTAGAGTCGGGCGTTGTCCATGGCGAGCGCGGCCCGCCTGGCGAGTTCCTCGGCCAGTTCGAGATCGTCCCGATCGTAGCGCCGGTGCGGGTCGGTCGAGATGAGGGAGATGGCGCCGAAGATATGGCCACGCGCCACGAGCGGGACGACCATGATGGAGCGGGGGGCGAGTTCGCGGATCAGGCGGAAGTGCTCGTCGTCGCGCGTTGCAGCGCGGATCCATGCGTCCGTGACATCGGGAACGAGCTCGGACTCGCCACTGTCGATCGCCGCACGTGCGCCGACCAGGACCTGAAGCGTGGGCGCGGTGTCACGGAGCCGGTCCATCAATTTCCGCTTCGTCGGATCCCTGTGCACCACGGCCACGCGCCGGACCGCCTCGTTCTCGACCACGTCGATCATGCAGAAGTCCGCGAAGCGTGGCACCACGAGGCGGGCCAGGACCTGGAACGCCCTCTCGTAGTCGAGTGTGGCGGAAAGCGCCTCGCTCGCCGTCGCCAGGAAGCCGAGCGCCTCCTCTCGCGACCTGAGCTGCGTGATGTCCCTGGCCACGGCCGAGAGGAACTCGACCTGCCCCTCGGATCCCGGATGGGCCAGGAGCACCTGGGAGACCGGGATCTGCGTCCCGTCGCTGCATTGGAGCATGCTCTCCCCGCTCCAGCTCCCCTCGCGGATCGCGGTCGGGATCGCCTCGCGCAGAATCCTCTTCAGCGATGGCCGGGGGTACAGATCCCTGATGCTCAGTCGCGAGATTTCCTCGTCGAGGCCGATCTTGAGCATGCGTCTTCCGGCCCGGTTGACGAAGCGCAGGTGCCCCTCGGGGTCGGCGGTGCCGACGAAGTCCGGTGTGGCTTCCAGGATCGCGCTCAGTCGGCGTTGCTCCTCTCGGGCCCGCTTCTCTTCGCTGATGTCCTCGACGAGCGACATCATGCCCCGGACCTTGCCGGTACTGTCGCGAAGCGGCGCCGTGGAGATGCGCACGGCCACGCGCGAGCCGTCCTTGCGCCGCCGCTCGGTCTCGAATCCGACCACGGCCTCGCCGCGGGATGCCGCTTCCAGTTCGCTCCAGAGCTCGTCCATCCGGTCCTCCGGCGTGAGCGGCGTCACGCGCCCATACACCTCCTCCGCCGCCCAGCCGAAAATCCGCTCGGCCGCCGGGTTCCAGAGATCGACCTTGCCTTCGAGATCGAGTGTGGCGACGGCGATCGGCGCCGCGCGTACGAGCGCCTGGAGCCGCTCCGTCGTCTCCTGGAGCTCCGCTTCCGCCCGCTTGCGCTCGGTGATGTCCTCGATGACGACCACGGTGCCGCGGACCTTCCCCTGGGCATCGTTCAGCGGCGCGGTCGAGAGGTCGACCTCGACGCGCGTACCATCTTTGCGCAGGCGGTAGGTCTCGAGTCCGGTGATCGTCTCGCCGTGGAAGGCGGCCTCGCGGACCCGCCGGGCCTCCTCCTCCTTCTCCTCGGGAATGGTGGGCAGGGTTTGGCCGAGCACTTCCTCCTCGCTCCAGCCGAAGATGCGCTCGGACGCGGGATTCCAGATCTCGATCCTGCCCTCGGCGTCGAGGACCTTGAGCGCGAGCGGCGAGGCGCGGATCACCGCCTCGAGCGTTTCGTTGCTCTCGCGCAGCGCCTGGGCGGCGTGAACGGACTGGGTGGCGTCGCGGCCGACCGCGGTGAAGATCTTCTCCCCGCCCACCTCGACCTTCGAGATGGAGGCGTCCAGCGGGAAGAGCTCGCCGCTCTTGCGCCGCCCGAGAACCTGCGGGTGGCCCATGTGCCGGGCCTGCTCCGGAGACTCGCCGAACTCCCGCACGTGCTCGCGGTGGATCCCGCGCACGGACTCGGGGATCAGGAGGTCCAGCGGCTGGCCCAGGATCTCCTCGGCCGTGTAGCCGAAGGCCGCTTCCGCGCCCCGGTTGAAGACGATGATGTTCTGATCCTCGTCCACGCTGACGATGGCGTCCGCGGCGGCGGAGATGATCCCGGAAAGGCGCGCCTCACTCTGCGCCAGCGCCTCTTCCGTGATCTCGGGGTCGGTGATCTCGTGCAGGATCTTGACGAAGCCGGCGAGCTGCCCCTCCGCATCCCGGAGCACGGTGGTCACACCGCTCCCCCGGAAACTCGAGCCATCCTTGCGCACGTGCCACTGCTCTTCCGCGGCGCGCCCCTGCTCTCGCACGGTGCGCAGCTCGCGCTCGGGATTGCCGCGTCGTGCCGCCTCCGGCGTGAAGATGCGCTCGAACGCCTCGCCCAGCATCTCCTCTTCGGTGTAGCCCAGGAGCTGCTCGGCGCCCGGGTTCCAGGCCGTGAATCGGCCCTCGGGGTCCAGGGCGATGATGGCGTAGTCCCGAATGCTCGTGAAGAGCCGTCGGAAAAACCCGTCGTCACGGGATGAGGCACGCGACGGTGCGTTGTCGGCGGGACGGGACACGCGGACCTCCTGCGGACCGGAGCAGCACTCCACCCGTGGCGCGAGAAGCGCGACCGCCCGGAACCGGATGCGACGAGCCGCCCGTACTCTCGCCGGCCACGGATGCATCGGGCGGCATCCGGTGAGTGATGAGCAAATCTGGCGCCGCTAGGGGCCACCCACCTGTTCACGCAGCCACTCGACCGCCCGGTCCAACGCCTCTTCCACCGGCACGTTCTCGTCGGGCACCAGTTTGCTGCCGTAGACCGTGCCCTCGCGATCGGCGAACACGGCGGTCGTGAGATTCATCACGGCGCCATCGCTCAAGGGAAATCCCCGGTTCGCCGTGGACAGCCCGCGGGTCGGCTCCCCGAAACTCCGCGTGTGGGGCCGGCCACGGATCGCAACGGTGAACGCCTCCGGCTCCGGCCCGCTGAACGTCGGGACCCGGATGTAGCCGATCGCGACACCGGCTTGTATCCGATCCGCTCACGCCTGCCATCCGGTCTCATCGGAATCGCCTCCGGAACAGTGGTGTGCCGGCAAACCCGCCAAGCCGGAATCTAACCGTCGCCCCCAACGAAGCACTGCTCACGCTGTGCTGCATCGGCAGACGACGCCGGCTTTCGACGGCCGTCGTTCGCACTCGCAGTGGTCTCGTGGCGGACACGTGTGCCAGATGAATCGGATCGACTGCGCCGACGAAGTGGAGGGTAGCGTGGTGTGGTCGGGTCCAGTGGACACCACCACGGCCCGTGCACTGATCACCGAGGAAGCCCCGGGGCGCTAGCGCCCCGGGGCTCCTTTCAAGCGGCCATCCGCGGGATCATAAGCGAGAGATCGACCAGGGCCCTCCCATCGCCCCCGAATCCCGAATCCCGAATCCCGAATCCGGAGCCCGGAGCCTCGAGCCCAGAATCGTGAGCCCGGAATCCCGGCTCCCGACCCAGAGCTACAGCCGCACTTCCTGGGGTTCCGGCTCCGGCTCCTCCCGCCACGGGCTTCCGGCGGGTCGAACGCGCTCGACGGCGTCGACCACTGCGCGGGTGACGGCATCCTCCAGCCGGTGACGCAGCTCGCCCGCGATCGGGCGCCGGGCGGGAGACGGGGCCGGCAGAATGTCGCGGTGCTCCGCCACGGCGGGCGCCAACGGATGGCGACCGACCAGCGCCTCGACGAGTGCGACCTGCTCGAGCTCGCGATCGATCTCGCGCCGGACTCGCCTCGAGAGCTCACGCAGCATCCGGCGGAGCGGACGCAGCTGGGCCGGCAGGTCCACGTCCACACGCTCCGCTTCGACCAGTGCCTCCGCGCCGACGCGGTCGACCGCTCTGCGGAGCAGGTCCGGGAGCTGCTCGACGATCTCACGGGCGATACGCGCGCCCACGGCCCGGTCGACGGCCTGCTCGAGCCCCAGCGTACGGACGCGGCGCGGCTGCCCTTCCCGCTCGACCGCATCGTACGTCCAACGGCCATCGCCAAGCCGTCGGTCCCACTCGGAAGCGAACCAGCCGGCGCGCCGTATCGCGTCCACCTCCGGCTCCGTGAGCGAGATGTCGAAGCGCTCGGCTACGGCTTCGGGGTCCAGCAGCAACTCATCGAGCACGTCCGGGTCGGCCAGTGCACGAATGAGGCGCTGACGGCGCACGGCCTCCCTCACGTCAACAGCCACTGCGGTGTCGGAGACTTCGGGCTGAACGGCCATGGGAACCCTCCGTGGTTGCGGAAAAAAGAGAGACCCCTGGCGAATGCCAGAGGTCCTTGGCTCGCCGGGGCGACGGTCCTCGCCCCGCGCACCACCAGCATACTCCGTGATCCTCTCGACGTAAAGGACCCACCCAGTCCGCCGCCCAAGAAGTCATCGCATTGCCACACAATGCGTTACGCCTCGACACCGGGACCCTTTGTGACCGACCAGACCGGACTGCGACGGGTGCATCTGGACCGCCGCGTCGCACGCGAGGTCGAGCGGGGGTGTGAACCAGAGCTGGCAGGGGCTGATAATCGGTTATGCTCAGCCGTTGGGCTCGAGCAGTTCGTGGAACTCCGGCTCGTTGCGTAACGGGGCGAGCCCTGGGGTGGAGTGGAGCTGTGTCCCGTATGGGAACCCCTCGGCCAGCGCCAGGCGAATCAGGGCGAGGGCCAGGCCAGTGTCGCCCGAATGTGCCGCGAGCCGGGCGCGCAGATAGGGAGTAAGACCGCGATCGTAGGGCGCGCGTAGCGTGCGCAGCCGCTCGGCGAAGCGCTCTGCATCGGCCGGCAGCTTCCGGCGCAGCGCGCCGAGCCCCCGGTAGGCGAGGTAGCGAGGATCGTCGGGCCGTGTGGCCTCGAGACCCGCGAAGAGCCGATCCGCGGCATCATCGTACCCGAGGCGCTGGAGAATCCGCGCACGGTCGTAGATGGCATCGGCATCGTTCCCGGTATCGCTCTCGTGCGTTCGTTGCCAGCGCTCCGCACGCAGCAGGACGGCCCGGGCGGTCTCCGAGTGTGCGTGCGCGTCGAGTTCGTCGGCCAGCTCGATGTAGAGGCTCGAGAGGCTACGTCCGGCCGGGGTCGCCGGGAGCCTTTCGAGCTTGCCGAGTGCGGGCTCGATCTCACGAGTGCGGCCGAGTGCGGCCAGTGCACGAAGCTCGTACCAGAGGATCTCGCGGTTGCCCGGATGGAGATCGCGCGCGAGCCGGGCGGCCTCGAGTTCCGCGCCGTGCTCTCCGAGCATGTGATGGGCACCGGTCACCACACCCCAGTAGATCGCACTCGACCACGGAGTCCCAAAACGGCCGACGCGACTCGAGATGCGCGAGGTGGCGTCCAGCGCCTCACGTGGACGGTTGACGCGGAGCGCGGCTACCGCGTGAAGGTAATGGGGGAGTTCCGCGCCCGGCGCCGCGCGGACCATCGCGTGGGCGGCAGACAGCGTCGCCATGTGGTCGCCCATGATCTCGGCGCGCTGGAAATCGAGCATGGCGCGGTCGAAAGGCGAGAATGCGCCGCGCCGCTCGATGACCCGAACGAGGGAGTCGGCCTCCGCGAGCCGCCCCAGATTCATGTAGCCGAAGACCGAGTGGAGCAGCGGCTGCACGAACGAGGAATCGAGTGCGGCCGCACGCTCCCAGAGCGGGAGCGCGCCCACCCAGTTCCCCTCCGCGAAGAGATCGAGCCCGGCGATGAGTTGCTCATAGGCCTCGAAGGTCGGCGGCGGCGAGCCCATCGCCCATCCCTCGATTCGAGGATCGTGAGTGACGGCGAGGATGGCCATGACGCGCTGCCGCAGCGGCTCGAGGAGCGACTGTGGCGCATCGCGCGCCGCCGCCACCGGCTCGACGGGGCGCAGCAGCGTCCAATCGGCGACATCGATGATCCTCGCCTGTAGGCGCACCGAATCACCATCCAGGTAGTAGGCACCGGAGACGAGCGTCCCGGCACCGCTCTTCCGGGCCACGTCGCGCAACGCCCGCTCGCCCCCCACCTCAGGGGTCGGAACTTCCGAACTGACATCGACGGCGCCTGTCCGGACGAGGCCCTGGGCCACCCAGTCCGCGGCCATGCGGCCGAGCATCGCGAGTGCGGGGTCGCCGGTGGCGTTCTCGAAGGGCACGACCATCACGCGGTGGGCCGATAGCCCGACAGCGGCGCGCCGCGTGTGCAGCACCCAACTCGAGGCGCCGGCCAAACCGAGCAGACCCACCACGGCGATCGCACCCCGTACCATTCGTCGGCTTCGCCCAGTGCGGGTCGGCGCGCTCCGGGACGACTCCGCGTCGGACATGCCGACGGATGCGGCGAGTTCATCCAGCTGCTGAAGCAACGCATCGGCACTCTGCACGCGATCCGCCGCTTCCTCGGCCAGGAGCCGCGATACGAGTGCCTCGATCACCGCGGGCACACCCGGTCGGTCGTTGGCCTCGGATGCATCCGACTCACCGGGCGTACTCGCTCGACGCCTCACGCCGGGTGCGTTCTGGTCATCCGGCACGCCCGTCACGGCGATCGCACTGGAACCGCGGCGCGGCGGTCGACCGTGGAGCATTTCGTGGGCGATCACGCCGAGGGCATAGAGGTCGACACGGTGGTCGGGCCGAGTTCCGGGAGTGAACTGCTCGGGGGCCATGTAGGTCGGCGTGCCAAATGCCGCGGCGGTGAGGCGGGGCGAGAACGCGCCCGGTTCGGGTGCCGGGCCGAGCGTCGCGCGTTCGATCGCTTGCGCGATCCCGAAGTCGCCGAGGACGGCACCTCCTACGTCGAGGAGCACGTTCTCGGGCTTCACGTCCCGGTGCACCACGCCGCGAGCGTGTGCATACGCCAGTGCCGAGGCGACCTCGCGGAGGATGCGTAGCGCATCGGCTAAGGGCAGCAAGCCATCACGCGTGAGGCGGTCGCGGAGCGTACCTCCCTCGACGTAAGGGGCCACGTACCACGGGCGGCGGTCGGCGACGCCGGAATCGAAGAGGGGGAGGATGTGTGGGTGGCGGAGCTGCGCGGTGAGCCGGATCTCGTCGAGGAAGCGCGCCGCGTTCGCGGTGCCGGCGAGCTCCGGGGCAAGCACCTTGACGGCGACCTCCCGCTCGTGCCTCAGGTCCCGGGCCAGATAGACGGTCCCCATCCCGCCCTGCCCGAGGACGCGCTCCAACGCGTACCGCGGCGCGAGCGCCGCACGCAACTGGAGGAGGTCGTGGCGCTCATCGAGGAGGAATGCGAAGCGTTCTGCCGCCGCTCGGCTCAGGCGCGGGTCGTCGCGCTCGCACTCCTCGAGCATCGCCACGAGTTCGGCTCGTAGCGCCGAATCACCACCGCAGGCACGATCGAGAAACGAGCCGCGGTCCTCCGGCGAAAGCTCGAGCGCCGCGTCGAGGAGCGGCTCGAGCACGAGCCACCGCTCGGGGGAGACGATCGGTGTCGGCTCCGGGAGCGCGTCGGGCTCGGGCGTGTCCACGGCGCTATCCGTCTTCCAGCGCGCGGCGAAGCAGCATGCGCGCCTTCGCCCAGTCGCGCTGCACCGTCCGCGTTGTGACGCCGAGGATGGCGGCGATCTCGTCCTCGGTCAGCCCCCCGTAGAATCGGAGCTCGACGACGCGTGCCAGGCGCGGCGCGAGCGAGGCGAGCCGGTCCAGCGCCTGGTCGAGGGCGAGGAGTGCTTCGGGCCGGTCGTCGCCGGCGATCGCGTCGTCATCGAGGGTGACGTGTGCGAAGGCGCCGCCCCTCTTCAGCGTCGCACGTGCACGGGCCCGGTCCACGAGGATCTGGCGCATCGCGACTGCGGCGAGGGCCAGGAAGTGCGTGCGATCGTGCCACTTCCGGTGTGGGTCGGCGGCGAGCTTGAGGTAGGCCTCGTGGACGAGCGCCGTGGTCGACAGCGTGGGGTCACGTCCCCGCGCGTGAGGCGGCACACCGAGATGCCGGTGCGCGATCGCGCGTAGTTCGCGGTAGACGATGGGCACGAGGCCGGTCAGCGATTCGCCGCTGTCGGAGAGAGGGCCGAGCCCCGGGGATGCAGACTCGTCGCCCGTCGGACGGTGAGCGGGGCCGTTCATGGGAGCCGCCTGCGAGAGTTGCCCGATGCCGCGGGGAGCGGCGTGTCGGCTTCCACCCCGATTTCTCGTTCATCCAGGGTAGGAGCCGCGGGCACGGCCGTGATGGTGCCGCTGCGTACCGGCACGCCGAAGATAGTGAGCCCGCCGGGCACCTGCAACATAATCCGAGCGCGGGTCCGTTCCCGCGTGCGGTGGCGATCCCAGCCCGAAACGACACAGTGCAGCGTGGCGATTCCAGCCGC
>CALKIP010000109.1 GCA_937995995.1 uncultured bacterium | reverse complement strand
CTCGCGCGGAGAGCGTGTCCGCCAACGTGTCCGGGAGCGGATCCGTTGCCGGCGCGGGCGCAGGTTCCTGCGCGAGCGCCGACAGGGGCGACAAGAGTACCGGCAACACGAAGATCAAACACGCTCGTCGAAACACGGGAACAGCTCCTGCGACTCGAAACAGTGTCTCAGCATCCGGTCCATGCCCGCCTCATCGCAGGGTGTGGACCGAAAACCGGCCCGACCACAAACGCGCCGGTCGTCATCAACGACCGGCGCGTACTCCCTTTCCAACATCGGCCAGCCAGTGCCGGCTTTCCGGCTCAGGCGCTGAAGGCCTCCTTGATCCGGCTCCAGAACCCGCGCTCCGGATCCCGGTCGCCGGCCAGCGGCGGCGAGGCCTCGACCTCGGCGTACTGACGCAGCGCCGATTCCTGCTCCGGAGTGAGCTCCGTCGGCACCCAGACGTGCACGCGCACGATCAAATCGCCGCGGCCGCCGCCACGGAGCTGGGGCAGCCCCTTTCCACGCATCCGCAGCATCCGGCCTGGCTGCGTTCCCGCGGGCACCTTGACTCGTGCCGTCCCGCCCACCATTGGAACCTCGACCTCGGCGCCGAGTGCGGCCTGCGTGAAGGTCACCACCAGGTCGTGGATCAGATCTGCACCCTCGCGGGTGAAGCGGGGATCGTCCTCGACCTCCAGGACCACGATGATGTCACCTCGCGGTGCGCCGCGCGGCCCCGCATTACCCTGGCCCCGCAACGTGATGTAGTCGCCCGACGAGACGCCCGCGGGGACCTCGACCTGGATCTCGCGATCCACGCGCTCCACGCCCTCACCGGAGCAGTGCGAACACGGATGTTCGATCTGGAGGCCCTCGCCGCCACACGTCGGGCACGGCGCCACGCTGACGAGCTGCCCGAGGATCGAGCGCTGGACCCGTCGGACCTCGCCTGCGCCGCCGCACGTCGTACACGTCTGTGGCGCCGCGCCGCCCTCGGCTCCCGTGCCCGAGCACGCCGAGCAGGCGTCGAGGATCTTGACGCGCAGCGTCTTCTTCGCGCCCTCGGCCACGTCCTCGAGCGTCAACGGCAGCCGGATCTGTGCATTCGTGCCCCGGCGGCGCCCACCGCGGCCCTGTCGCGCGCCGCCGCCGAAGAGGTCGTCCAGGCCGAACCCGCCGAAGTCGCGCATGAAGATGTTCAGCGCATCGGCGAAGTCGAACCCCTGGAAGCCCGGACCGCCACCCGCGGACGCGCCCTTCACGCCCGCGTGACCGAAGCGGTCGTATGCCGCGCGCTTCTCGGGGTCACGGAGGACTTCGTACGCCTCCGTCGCCTCCTTGAACTTCTCCTCGGCCTCCTTCGAGCCCCCGTTGCGGTCCGGGTGATACTGAAGCGCCAGCTTGCGGTACGCCTTCTTGATCGCGTCCGCATCGGCGCTCTTTTCGACCCCGAGAACCTCGTAGTAGTCGCGCATGCGTCTCCAATTACTCGAAGGGCGGATGACGGCTCCGTGCCGGCCATCCGCCGGATGATCACTACATTCTTACTCGTTCGGGCCGATGGTCACATCTTCTGACGGCCCGGCGCGGCTGCGTCCTCGAGCTCGGCCGCGGTCGGATCGTCGAGGAGCTGCGTCAACATCGTGCTCGCCGAATCGACGATGGCGACGACCTTCTCATACGCCATCCGCGTCGGCCCGATCACCCCGAGCACGCCCGAAAGCTTACCGATCCTGTACTCCGACGTCACCAGGGTGAAGCTGCTCAGCTCGGGGTGCGGGTGCTCCGCGCCGATCGTGATGTTGAACGTCGAATCGTGCTCACGCGTGATCAGGACATCCGAGAGCAGGTCCCGACGCTCCGTGAGCTCGATCAGGTTCTTCAGACTCGCGCCCGTCGCGAACTCGGGCTGGTTCGCCAGCACGCTCGTGCGCCCAAGGTGCAGCCCATCGCCCGCGATGTCGGACAGGTCGAACAGTTCGTCCGCCGACTGGAGGAAGATGTTCAGCAACTGCGACGTCGCCTCGTCGTCGGCCGGCGCCGCGTCGCGCAGTCGCTCCGGCAGCGTCCGGCGGATCTCGCCCAGCGTGCGCCCCGCGAGTCGTTCGTTCAGCACCATGGCCACCGGTACGAGGGATTCCCCCGGTACCGACGCCGGCAGGTCCACGTACACCGTGCGGATCACGCCGCCTCGAAGGGTCAGGACCAGCAGCACCTTGTCACTCGAGACGGCAACCAGCTCCAGCTTCTCCAGCACCGCCTCGACCAGACGCGGCGCCGACGCCACGCCGAGTTCGCCCGTGATCAGCCCGAGCACCTGGACGGCGTGGCGGATCAGACGCTCGAGCGCGGCCGATCCGTCCGTCTCCCCACCCAACTCCTGGCGCAACCGACGGTGCTCCGCCGACGTCAACCGATGCGGACGCATGAGCGTATCCACGTAATAGCGGTACGCCCGGTCCGTCGGGATCCTGCCCGCCGAGGTGTGCGGGTGGTAGAGGAAGCCCTTCTCCTCGAGATCCGCCATCGTGTTGCGGACCGTCGCCGGCGAGATACCGAGCTGGAACCGCTTGGCCACCGTACGGCTCCCCGCCGGCTCCGCCGCCTCGACATACGTCCGGATGACGGCCTCGAGGACCTGTTCTTCCCGATCCGTGAGCTGATCAGCGCTCATCTTGCCATGCCGCATGGGTCTGCATCGACCAACTGGAGCATATTGCCGCCATCTCCAACGCCGCGTCAAGCGGAGATGGCGCGCTCCGCCTCTTCGAACTCGATCGCCAGACGGTCGAGGAGGAGCCAACCGGCGGCGGTCAGCCGAACCCCGTCCGCGGTTCGCTCCGCCCATCCTCGCTCGACCCAGTCGTCGACACGATCCTCCTGCGCGCGGCTCCAGCCCCGATGGCTCAGCCCCTTCCGGGTGCGCAGCCCGAGCCAGATCCGTTCCAGCCGCGCGGCTTCATCATCGATGGCTTCCTCGGCATCGACCGGCGACTCGCCCTCCGCCACCGCCGTCCGGTACGCGTTCCAATCACGCAGGTTCCAGCGCCTGACGGGCGGCAGGAACGAGTGCGCGCCCGAGCCCAGCCCGAGGTACGCCTCGCCCGTCCAGTACGCCGAGTTGTGCAGCGACTCCCGGCCGGGCAGCGCGAAGTTCGACACCTCGTAGTGAACGAATCCACTCGCGCCCAGACGCTCGACCGCCTCCAGATACTCCGCCTCGTACGCCTCCTCGTCCGCCAGCCGCTCCCGGCCCTCACGGACCCAGCGCCCCAGCGGCGTGGCCGGCTCCGCTGTGAGGCCGTAGAGCGACACGTGCGTCGGACCGAGTGCCAGCGCCCGCTCCAGATCCGCCGTCCAGTCGCGCCCGAGCCGAGCCGGCAGACCGAAGATCAGGTCGATGCTCCAGTTCTCGATCCCCGCCCGAACCGCGGCTTCCGCCGCCCGCACCGGCCCGTCCGGGCCATGCAGCCGCCCCATCCACCGAAGTGCCCCGGGGTCGAACGTCTGGGCACCGAGACTCAGCCGGTTCACCCCCGCCTCCCGCCACGCCCGCGCCAGAGTCTCGTCGAAGCTCTCCGGATTCGCCTCGACCGTCCACTCCACGTCGCAGTCCCACTGCGCGTACGGCTCCAGCCGACGACGCAGGGCAAGCATCGACTCCGGCCCCAGCAGCGACGGCGTGCCACCGCCGACGTACACCGTCCGCAGACGCAGCGGCTCGCTCCACCCCTCGTGCTCCGCGACCCGGGCCAACTCCGCCTCGACCGCGTCCAGCCACGCATCCACCGGCGGCTCGCGCACTGCATGGACCGCGAAATCGCAGTAGCTGCAGCGCCTCGCGCAGAACGGGACGTGGAGGTAAAGGTATTCTGGCGTCATACGTTACTGGTACCCCACCCCGGTTGCACGGTTGCGACGGTTGGGCGCGTCGAGGTGATCCGGTGACCCGGATGCGCGTCCCCTCACGCCCTTACGAACAGCTTCCCGGGAAGCTGCCGGACATGCCCACGCAGCTCCAGTTCGAGGAGCCGCACGAGAGTGTCCACCGTGCCCAGCCCGCAGTCGGCGGCGATCGCGTCCACGTGCCGCGCGTCGACGTCGAGGGCATCCCATAGCCGCACGTCGTCGCCCGTGAGCCCGGGTGGCGTGCGTGGCCCTGGCTCCCTGGACCATTTTTCCTGCCCTGCCCTTGCACGGCGCCCTCGTCGATGACGCAGCGGGGTCGCGCCCTCGACGGGCGGTGTCGTGCGTCCGGCTGTCCGCGCCGCCCCCTCGATTGCAGGCTGCATCCCCTCGATGCCAGGTGCTGATCCTGCGATGCCAGGCACCGCCCCCCCGACGCCAGACGCCCCATCATCCACTGCCTCCCCGAGGGCCGGCACCTCCTCCAGCACATCCTCGGCACAGGTCACCAGCTTGGCGCCATCCTGGATCATCCGATGGGTGCCCTCGCTCGTGGGGCGCCCGATCGGCCCCGGCACCGCGAAAACCTCGCGGCCCAGGTCCAGGGCGTGGTCGACGGTGATCAACGCGCCGCTCTTCGCGGCGGCCTCGACGACCAGGACGCCGTGGGCCAGTGCGGCGATGATGCGGTTGCGCCGGGGAAAGTTGTGGGCGACGGGCGGCTCGCCCGGAAGGAACTCGCTGAGCAGGAGGCCGTCGGCCGCCATACGCTCGAAGAGCGCCGCCTGCTCACGTGGGTAGGTCACATCGATCCCGCACCCGAGGACGCCGATCGTCCCCCACTCGAGCGACGCCTCGTGTGCAGCGGCATCGATCCCCCGGGCCATCCCGCTGATCACCACGACGCCGGCACGCGCGAGATCGCCTGCGAGCACTGCCGCCGCCTGTGCCCCGTACACCGTGGGTCGCCTCGAGCCGACCACGGCCACGGACCGCCGCTTGAGCAGGTCGAGGCGCCCCCGGGCGAAGAGAAGGCTGGGCGGGTCGTGCAGCACGCGCAGACGGCTCGGGTACGTGGCATCGCGCCACGTCATGAGCGTCACATCGGCACGATCGATCGTGGCCAGCGCTCGCTCGACCCATCCCCGCACGCGTTTCGAGCCGCGCTGCGCCGCCGCACGGGCACCCAGTCGTTCCGCGGGCGCCTGGAGCGCGGCCCGTGCCGAGCCGAACTCCTCGATCAGCGCCTGGAGGGTGAGGTCACCGATTCCCGGCAGCGCCCGCAACTCGAGGAGCGCGGCCACCTCGTCGGCTTCGTACGCTTCGGGGATGCAGGGTTCGCTCACGGCCGGCTCCCGTGCGAGTGCCGCCGGGCGGCGGCGTCAGGGACGGTACGTTTCGGGCTCGGGCTCTTCCTCCCAGGCCTCCTCGATCACCTCGCGCACGTGCGTGTAGAGTGCCTCCAGAAGCTCGGGCACCCCGCGCCGGCTCACCGCCGAGATCGCGTACACGCCCCACGCGTCGGGCGCATCGATTCGTGGCGGCTCCTCATCCGGCCCCAGCACGTCCAGCTTGCTGATCACCACGCAGTGCGGCTTCTCGGCCAGCTCTTCGCTGTACGAGCGCAGTTCCTCGCGCAGCAGGCGGTACTCCTCCTGTGGGTCCTCGGCATCGACGGGGATCAGGTAGGCCAGCGTCCGCGTCCGCTCGATGTGGCGCAGGAAGCGAAGTCCCAGCCCGCGCCCCTCGTGGGCGCCCTCGATGATCCCGGGCACGTCCGCCACCACGAACGTCCGCATCCCCGAGAGCTGCACCACGCCCAGGTTCGGCTCCAGCGTCGTGAACGGGTAGTCCGCGATCTTCGGGCGGGCCGCCGAGATCGCCGAGAGTAGCGTCGACTTCCCGGCGTTCGGCTGGCCCACGAGTCCGACATCGGCGATCAGCTTCAGCTCCAGCGCGACCCGCCGTTCCTCACCCTCGGCGCCCGGCTCCCAGTACGTCGGCGCCTGTCGCGTCGCGGTCGTGAAAGCGGCATTGCCGCGCCCGCCGCGCCCGCCCTTCGCGACGACGAGCTCGTCGCCATCCTCGAGCAGCTCTCCCAGGAACTCATCCGTGTCGGCGTCCTTGACCACCGTCCCGGGCGGCACCCTCAGCACCAGATCCGCGCCTGCCCGTCCCGTCCGGTTCTTCCCCATCCCGTGCTGCCCCCGCTCCGCACGGTAGTGCTGCTGGTAGCGGAAATCGAGGAGCGTGCTCAACTGCTTGTCGGCACGCAGGATGACGTCGCCGCCCTTGCCTCCATCCCCACCCGCCGGCCCGCCTCGAGGCACGCCCGCCTCGCGGCGCCACGCCTCAGCGCCCGAGCCGCCCGTCCCCGCATAGACGTTGATGACCGCGTAATCGACAAACATCCAGTCCCCCGTACTCAGCCGTTGCGCCGCACGTCGCGGCCCTTCTCACCCTGCTCCGCACGCGACCGCACACCGCGCTCGAAATGCGACCGATCCATCTACGGCCGTTCCGCCCGCGCCTGCCCCGTCCGCGCCTGCTCCGTCCGCGCCTGCTCCACCTGCGCCGCCTCCACCTGCGCCCGCTCGGCCCACCGCCGCCGCACAACCGCCCAGACCGCGCGTGCCGCCTCCACACGCTCGTCGGGGAGCATCTCGCACGCCAGCTCGAGCGCGGCCTCGACCTCGTCGGGCTCGGCGCCGGTATTCAACGCCCCTCGAAGGTGTGCGTAGAGCTGTGGCTCCGCATCCAGCCCGGCAAGCAGTGCGGCGATGCAGAGCTCTCGCACCCGCAACTCCAGCCCCGGGCGGCCGAGCACCTTGCCGTAGCCTTCCGTCAGCATCCAGCGTTCCATGTCGGGGTGCAGCCGCGCCACGTTCTCACGCAGCCGCTCGTACTGCCCCGCATAGACCCGCTCGCACACCCGCTCCCCGCGGTGACGCCACGCGTCCCAGTCGTCCGCCGTCGGGTCCGGCGCGGCGACTCCGGTCCGCTCCCGCCACAACGCCAGCGCGTTCAGCGCCGCCGGGTACCCTAGAAACAGGTAGCTCTGGAGCAGGACCTCCTCTACCGCTCGCGGATCGGAGCACCTGGCGGCGCGGTCGATCGCTTCGACCACTCGCCTCCGCTCACCCGTGCCGAGCGCCGCGGAGAGCGCGACGAGCGAGGCCGTCGCCTCATCCACCACTCACCTCCAGCTCCGCCACCGAACGGATCCGCCCCACCGTTTCGGAGAGCGTGTTCGTCTGCTCCGGCTCGGCGTACCACGCCAGCGCGGCATGCTCCTCCGCGCTGATCAACTCCAGGGATCGCAGAACGCCGAGCAGTGCCGGCTCGGCCGCTCGCCTCGCGCCGTCCTCGACCTTCAATGCGATCCCGATCCCCTCCTCGGGCACGCCCGCCGCGTAGACGCCCTCGGCACCCACCTTGGCGACGACACGTCCGCCGGTCGCGCGGACGATATCGGTGCACAGCCGGTCCGTCCCGGCGAGATACTCCGGGTGCCGATGCATCGCCGCCAACAACCGCTTCGGCCCCTGCTCGCCGTGCCGCGCCGCGGCGCCCAAGCGCGCGAACACGCCTGCCAGCGCACTGAGTGGCACCGCAAAGGTGACCACACCGCATCCGTCCATCCCCGTGAGTATCTCTGCCCTCGGGACCTCCGCCCAGCGCTCGACCTCGGCCAGCATGCGCCGCTGCACGGGGTGATCGGGCAGGTGGTAGCCCACCGTGGGCCAATCGTGCAGCCGCGCCAGGGCGAGCATCCCCGCGTGCTTGCCGGAGCAGTTGTTGTGCAGACGGCGCGGCTCGAGCCCCGCCTCCGCCAGGGCCCGCGCCGACGGCTTGTGGAACGGCGCGTGTGGCCCGCATGCGAGTACGTCCTCCGTCTCGCCGATCCGGTCCAGGATCGATTGCGCCGCCTCGACGTGGAACGACTCTCCGCCGTGTGATGCACAGCAGAGTGCGAGTTCCGCCCCGCTGATACCGTAGCGGTCCGCCGCTCCGTCCTCCACCAGGGGCAGCGCCTGCAGCGCCTTGATCGCCGAGCGTGTGAAGGTCACCAGGTGAGGCTCACCCGCACTCGCGCGAAGTCGTCCCCCGGCGTCGACCACCGCGACGTGGACCCGGTGGCGCGACTCGACGATGTCGCCCCGCAGGACCTCCACCCATACGCCACGCGCCGTTCCGGCGCCATACTCTCCTCTCACAAGAAAACACCCCGTTTGCGTCCCTGCCATGGCTGGATCGGCCGAACCCTCGGACGAGTGCCGGCGCCCACCATGATCCCGATACCGATCATCGCACCACCGACCAGGAGCTGTACCGACGGCGCCTCGCCGATCGCCGGCAGCAGCCACGCAATGAGCATCGCGCCCACCGGCTCGCCGAGCATGGCAAGGTTTGCGACGAAGGCCGGCATGAACCTGAGCGCGTAATTCACGCCCGTGTGGCCGATCATCATCGGGCCGATCGCGAGCGCCGCGAAAACGAGCCAATCCGTGCCCGGGTAATTCGCGAATGGGATCCCTGGATCCAGCGCGACCACGATCGTGAGGAGGAGCGCGGCCATGCCGTAGACCACGCCGGTGTAGACCCAGAGGTCTAGCCGCTGCCGCAGGCGACGTCCGATCACGAAGTAGCCGGAGGCGAAGAGCGCGCCGGCCACTGCCAGCAAGTCGCCGAGGAGGGGCGAGGCGCCCTGGCCGAAGTCGCTCCAGCCGATCACGGCCGCGCCGATGAACGCGACTCCGATCCCTGCCCACTGGCGCCGGCTCGCGCGCTCACCGAGAAGCAGCGCCGAAAGCAGCGCCGCGAAAATCGGCTGGGTGTTGACCAGCATCACGGAGCTGGCCACGCTCGTCCAGTAGAGTGAGGTGATCCAGCTCCAGAAGTGGGCGGCCAGCAGCGCGCCGGCCGCCAGCGCGAGGAGCCACTCTCGGCCCGAGAGTCGCGTGACGTCGCCCCACCGGCGCCGGACCGTCAGCACCAGGCCGATCGCCGCGACTGAGAGGATCAGCCGCCAGGCGGCCACGGCGAGGGCGGGCGCGGTAGCAAACCGCACCAGTGGCCCGCCCCAACTCATCGCGGCGACAGCCAGGACCAGGATGAACCCGGGCGGCAGCGCCCGGTCCCCACTCGATCGGACGGAGCGGAACCTCTCCCCCATCACCTTGAGTTTCCACATCTCGCGCGAATATAGCGGGCCTCTCCGCCCCGGTCGAGCGCGAGCGCGGAGACTACGCCCCACCTCACGACGGTCATGCTCCGCCCTCGAGGGCCGGAACGCTCGCCCACGTGCTCGCCCAATGTTCGTCCCTCGTGACTACCCGGATACGG
Organism: uncultured bacterium; assembly: GCA_937995995.1. GTDB lineage: Bacteria > Gemmatimonadota > Gemmatimonadetes > Longimicrobiales > RSA9 > CALBZE01. The sequence goes on along the minus strand of CALKIP010000109.1, from coordinate 1,583 downwards.
GCTCAGAGGATGGCCGCGGCGCTCGTGACGACCAGGCGCACGCCGAGCAAAACGAAGAGCGCCGCGAAGAGGGCGCGCAGCCGCCGGGTCGGCATCTGCTGATTCAGCCAGGTGCCGAGTCGGACGGACAGGACCGCGCCCACCAGGATCGGCAGCGCCGCGGCCACGTGGACGTACCCGACCGTGCCACCCGGCAGCCCCGTCGAGTCGACGCTACTCAAGAGGTAGGTGATGGTGCCCGCAGTCGCCGAGAACATGACGATCGCAAGCGATGTCGCGGCCACCTTCTTCACCTCGATGCCGATGACGTACACGAGGAGCGGGATCGCGATCACACCGCCGCCCACGCCGAGAAGCGCGGAGAAGAGGCCGACCAGCAGACCCGTTGCGAGTGACTTCCAGACCGGCGTCCTCGCGGCGGGCCGCTCTCCGATGACTGCCCTGCTCCGCGCCAGCTGGATGCCGGACCACGTCAGGAGAAGGCCGAATGCGAGCTTCAGGACGTGTTCGGGAAGGATGAGCGCGAGGCGGGCCCCGAGTACGGCCGCGATCGTCGATGCGGCAGCGATCGGCAAGGCAGCGCGCCACGCCACCAGGTTCGAGCGTTGGTACGCCAGCGTACCCCGGACCGCGGTCGGCATGATGATGAACAGGCTCGTCGCATGGGCGACCGTCGCCGCAAGGTCCGGCGCCACCCGCGAGCCACTCCAATCGGGGTGCGAATAGAAAAAATAGAGGAAGGGTACGATGAGTACCCCTCCTCCGATTCCGATCAGCCCCGAGAGGACACCGACCGCCAGGCCTACGCCGAAGAGCGCAAGCAGTACCGTGGCCGACATCCAGTTTGGGCTTTAGGGCCGAGTGCCCGCGCCCACGGCCGCACCCGCGGCCTGGGAGCCGACCTCCGGCGCATGCTTCTCCGAGTACTGCGACGCGGCGGCGAAGAGCGACTGCGGCGACCGCGCCTGGCGCAGGAGCTCCGCAGCGACCTGGATCTGGCGGTCCTGGGCGTTCCAGCGCTTCTGGTACGCCTCCCGGTTCCACTTCGCCAGCGCAATCTCCGCCGCGAGCTGCTGTCCGATCCAGCGGCTCGCCGAGTTGTAGAGGTCGCGCTCGACCTCGATGTCGTTCGCCTGCAGCTCGCGGTAGAACGCATCGAGCATGGCCGGCGTCACCTCGAAATCCGGCTGCAGATTCGGGTGGTCGTGCGTGTACTGGATCACGAAGCTGTACAGGACGTCACGGTACTCCGACCCGTGCTGCTGCACCGCCCTCGCGAACTCGACCTCCTCATCCGTGAGCTTCTCCGGCTCCACGACCAGATCGGGCGTGATCCCGCCACCGCCGTAGACGACGCGTCCGCTGTCCGTCCGATAGATCTCCCGCTCCTCGACCTCCTGCGACGCCTCATCCGGATCGTCACTGGCCAGGTAGCCATTCTTGTCGAACGGCCGCTGGATGGTACGACCCACCGGCGTGTACCAACGCGCGGTCGTCAGCTTCAACCAGTGCCCCGCCGGCAGCCGGTACAGCGACTGGACAAGCCCCTTCCCCAACGTCGGCCGGCCGACGACCAGGGCGCG
>CALKIP010000108.1 GCA_937995995.1 uncultured bacterium | reverse complement strand
TGTCGAGCTCCACTCGGAACATAGCGTTGGGTAGGGACTCGATAACGGAGCCCTCGATCTCGATGGCACCGTCTTTCTTTGCCATGTCCTCCACGCTTCGTTCATCATTGGTTACTGGATTCTTCGACGCTCTTCCACGTACCGCGCACACTGTTCGCGATGAATAGCGTGGATGCGGAAATGCGCACGACGCGGGCATCCCGCGAACAATGCGCACTGGAAGATCAGGTCAACTGCAACAGTATACGCCAGCACTATGAACGGATGCGAACGAAGGCAGACTGACCCAACAGCCCGCGTGTGGGCGTATCCATTCTATCGTGTCCAGGCGAGTACTCCCAACCGCTCTTACGGGTGGGATGCGGCGTGTCACTGCTGCCACGGGCTCTGCCGGGTGGCTTTCAGCGCCAGCGTGACGAAGAGCATCACGATCCCCCACGGGCCCAGTACCCAGAGGAACCACGGATACGTCACCTGTCCGGTGAGGAAGAGGATCAACCACACTGTGAAGCAGAGCGTGTTCACCCCGGCCCACAGGGCCCATGGGATGGCCAGAGCCGGGTCCCGCAGCACACTGCCCCAATCGCCGGGCGCGGTGGGCGCCGGCCGCGACGGGTCGGTGGGGAGCTCCGCCAGATCGCGCTCCGGCAGATCTCTGGTGAGATCGATCAGCTCACTCTGAGTACGCGCCTTGTAGGCGTTCTCCAACCGATCGCTGAACTCGCCGCTTTCCAGCCGCCCATGGGCGAAGTGCTCCTGCAGCAGCTTCGCCACCCGATCGCGATCGGCGTCCGAGGCCCTGGTCTCCGGAGAGAACTCGGACATGAAGCACCTTCCTCACCCAGGCGTCTTTGGTGCAACGGCACAGACCCCCATCGTAGGCGACGGATTCCGCCGAGAAAGGCGGGAAAAGCACTACGAGCGGTCCGGGTCAGGGAAACCCAGGGAGGCGATCTTCGCACGGTTCTCGTCTCGGGCCGTCAGCACGAGCGGGCCATCCGCGGTAATGGCCACCGAGTGCTCGAAGTGCGCCGACCTCCGGCCGTCCTGGGTGACCACTGTCCAGCCGTCATCGAGTTGGCGCCCATGCCGAGTGCCCTGGTTGGTCATCGGCTCGATGGCCAGGCACATGCCTTCGACGAGTTCGATGCCCTTGCCGCGCCTGCCGTAGTTGAGGACGTGCGGCTCCATGTGCATCTCGGTGCCGATACCGTGGCCGCCGTACTCCTGCACATTGCCGAAGCGGCCCCGGGAGCGCATGTAGCCGTCGATGGCGTGTCCGATGTCCCCGAGACGCTTCCCGGGCCGCAACTCCGCGATCCCGCGCCACATCGACTCCTCGCAGACGTCCATCATCCGCCGGTCGTCGCCATTGACCTCGCCGACAGCCACCGTGATCGCGGAGTCCCCGTGCCAGCCGTCCAGGATGGCGCCGCAGTCGATGGAGATGACGTCGCCTTCCCGCAGTACTTTGGACGCTTTCGGGATGCCGTGGACGACCTCCTCGTTCACCGAGGTGCAAATCGAGCCGGGAAAGCCGTGGTAACCCTTGAAGGACGGCACGGCACCGGCACCGCGGATACTGCGCTCGGCGATCGCGTCGAGGTCCAATG
>CALKIP010000107.1 GCA_937995995.1 uncultured bacterium | reverse complement strand
TCCCGCAGCTCGTCCGTCGCGACCGGTGCCGGTGCACCTTCGAAGAGTGCCCTGGCCGCCGTGGTCTTCGGGAAGGCTATCACATCCCGAAGGCTCGCCGCCCCGACCAGAAGCATGATCAGCCGGTCGAAGCCGAATGCGAACCCGCCATGTGGCGGCGTCCCGTAGCGGAACGCCTCGAGGAGGAAGCCGAACTTCTCCTCCGCCTCGCGCTCCCCGATGCCCACGGCGCGGAAGACTCTGCGCTGGAGTTCCGGATCGTGGATCCGGATCGAGCCGCTGGCCATCTCGTGCCCGTTGTAGACCGCATCGTAGGCGCGCGACCGCAGCCCTTCCTGGAAGAGCGCCCGTGCTTCACCGGTCTCGGGCGGGCCCTTCTCCGTGTAGCGCATCAGCGTCGCCACATCGTCCGGGTGCGGCATCGTGAACGGGTGGTGCGCGGCCACGAGCCGGTCCGCCTCCTCGTCCCACTCGAAGAGTGGGAACTCGGTCACCCACGCCCAGGCGTGGCTGTCCGGATCTCTCAGCCCCAGCCGGTCACCCAGGTGACGGCGCAGCGCATCGAGCCCGGCCTCGGCCCCACCGACCCGCCACACATCCTCCGAGGCGCCGAGATGACTCTCGTCCACCACCTCGAGCGTGCGGAAGTGACCCACGACCGCAACGAACAGGTCGCCCGGCTCCATGCCGGTCTGCTCGATGAAGCGCTCTGTCAGCGCTTCATCGAGCGCCTTCGCGAACTGGCCCGAAAGCCCCTCCTCCGTGCGCCGGACCCAGAGCGCTCCCGCGGCGCCGGCACTCTTGGCCACCCCCGCGAGGGCGTCCAGATCCTTGCGCGAAAGCGCCGCCCCACCACCTGGTGCAATGATACCCTTGATACGGGCCCCGGTGCCTCGCGTTTCCTGAAAAATCCGGAAATCCGACGCGCGCAGAAGGTCGGTCAAATCCTTGAATTCCATGCCGAAACGCAGGTCCGGCTTGTCGGTTCCGTAACGCTCCATCGCCTCGCGGTAGGTGAGGCGCGGGAACGGCAACGGCAGCTCGACGTCCAGGATCTCGCGCCAGAGCGAGGCGATCATCCCCTCGGCCACTGCGTAGACGTCCTCCTCGCCCACGAAGGACATCTCCGCGTCGATCTGCGTGAACTCCGGCTGACGGTCGGCGCGCAGGTCCTCGTCACGCAGGCAGCGGGCGATCTGGAAGTACCGGTCGTAGCCCGACACCATGAGGAGCTGCTTGTAGATCTGCGGTGACTGAGGCAGCGCATAGAACTCGCCCGGATGGATACGGCTCGGCACCAGGTAGTCACGGGCGCCCTCCGGCGTGCGCCGGGTCAGCATCGGCGTCTCGATCTCCCAGAACCCCGCCTCCGTGAGGTGGCGCCGCACGAGCTGCATCGCCCGATGCCGCACGCCCATGGCGCGCTGCATCTCCTCACGGCGCAGGTCGAGGTAGCGGTAGCGCAAACGCAGTTCCTCGGCAGGCAGTTCCTCGTCCGCCGAAGTCGCCACGGGGATCGGCGGCGTCTCCGCACGCGTCAGCACCTCGAGGGCGACGACGTGAACCTCGACCGCGCCGGTGGCCAGATCCGGGTTCACATTCGCCTCGGGCCTCGCGATGACCTCGCCCTCTACGGCGATTACATCCTCGGCGCGAAGCCTGCCCGCACGTTCGAGGACGTCGGCCGGCGATGTATCCGGCCCGAAGGAAAGCTGCACCCGACCCGACCGGTCCCGCAGGTCCACGAAGACCAGTCCTCCCAGGTCGCGGCGCCGGTGTACCCAGCCGGCGAGGCGCACGCGCCGCCCCGCATCCTCACGGCGCAGCGTCCCCGCCAGGGTGCTCCGGTACGCCGTCGGTGACTCCAGACTCATCGCCTACCCCGCTCCTTGCCTTCTTCCCTGCCCAGGCGTTCATGACCAGAAACGCGACGAGAGCGCCCGTGGCATCCGCCACCCAATCGGCCACCTCGGCCGAGCGCCCCGGGAGCTCGCGTTGTCTCGACTCGTCCCAGGCACCCAGAAGCCACACGACAAGCAGCGGCCACCACCACCCCACTCGCCGTCCGGACCGCTGCCAACCGCGTGCCGTCAGGGCACCCAGAACCGCATAAAACGAAAAATGGGCCAACTTGTCGATCGGAAGATCGATCCTCGGCCCCGGGATTTCATTCTGCCCGCCTATGAACGCCACCACCCCCGCCCAGACGAGAGCGGGGGCGTAGGCGATCAAAAACCGCCTCACACTCCCTCGGCTTCCTTCAATGCCTGATAGAACTCCTCGGCATCACGCGCCGCGAGCAGCTTCTGTCTTACGTCCTCCCGCCGCACGAGCCGCGAAATACGGCTCAGTGCCTTGATGTGCGGCCCCGCGGCACTCTCCGGACCGACCAGGAGGAAGAAGAGACGGACCGGCTGGCCGTCCAGGGCGTCAAAATCGACCGGATCGACCGTGACTCCCGCCGCCATGCGCAGATCCGGCATCGCGGGCGACTTGCCGTGCGGGATCGCGACGCCGTGGCCGATCCCCGTCGAGAGGACGGCCTCGCGCTCACGCACGGCCCGCAACACATCGTCCGGCTCGTCCACCTGATCGCTGCGGATCACGACCTCGACGAGCTCGCGCAGCAGATCATCCTTTTCCCTGGACTCGAGCGGCACCTTGATCCGCTCGGGTGAGATCAAATCCGTCAGAAGCACGTCTGTCCCGGCCGAGGGCTATTGGGGTTTTCCCAACTTACACAATCCGGTTAACTTAATGCCCTTCCCAGAGCCCATCAACCCGCGTGGGCGGCGCTTGCCCGGCGGAACCGGCCGATCATCGGACGCGCGGACCGGGCTCCAGCGTGTCGAACTCGAACGAGTCCGCGTACGGCCGATCATCGGACGCGCGGACCGGGCTCACGGCGATGGGGTAGGAGGGTGCCGATGAAGTGCCGAGTTCCGCGTCGTGCCGATCTGGCGAGATCCGTCGACACGACACGGGTGCTCAGGCCCTGCCCCCTACGCTTACGGCTGGTCCTGTCGGCTGCAGTCGAAGGTGCTGATTTCCGGCGCTACGGGCACGGGCACGCGTAAGTGTACGTGTACGGACGAAACCGCCTCGGGCGAATCGTTTATGAACGAGACGAAGGTAATGGAGAGCATAGATTTGCTGAGCCTGCTGCCTGAGGAAGCCGAGCGCGTCCTAGGCGAGCATTTCGCCGAGCGCGGCCAGCCGGGCTACCGGGTCCGGCAGACGCGGGCGTGGCTGTACGAGCGCGATGCGTTGTCGTTCGACGAGATGACGGACCTTTCGGTGGCCGAGCGCGCGGCGCTCGCCGATCGTTTCACGCTTACAGCGCCGGCCATTGCCCGGGAGATGCGATCCGAGGACGGCACCGTGAAGCACCTCTGGCGGCTCGAGGATGGCCAGACGGTGGAGTCGGTGCTGATCCCCTCGGGCGAGCGCCTCACGCTCTGCATCTCGTCGCAGGCGGGGTGTGCGATGGCGTGCACCTTCTGTGCGACGGGGTGGTCGGGGTACAGACGGCAGCTCACGACCGGCGAGATCGTGGCGCAGTTCCGCGGTGCGCGTCGCTGGGCGGCGGAGCACGACTACGGCGCCATCACGAACATCGTCTTCATGGGGATGGGCGAGCCGCTGGCCAACCGCAAGGCGGTCTTCCCTGCACTCACGCTCCTCAACCGCGCGTACGGCTTCGGCGCCCGGCGTGTCACGGTATCGACGGTCGGCGTGGTTCCGGGGATCCGTGAGCTGGCCGAGCGTCCGGAGCAGTTCCGCCTGGCGGTGTCGCTGCACGCCCCGAACCACGAGTTGCGCGAAAAGATCATCCCACTCGAGAGGAAGCACCCGCTCCCCGAGCTCCTCGATGCGCTGCGCTACTTCGAGGCGGCTGGCGGCCGGCGCATCACCTTCGAGTACGTGATGATCGATGGGGTGAACGACTCTACGGCACTGGCCGCGGAGCTGGCCTCCGTGGTCGACGAGTTCGCGGCGCACGTCAACCTGATCCCGTACAACCCGATCCCGGGCAACGACTGGAAGACGTCGCCGGTGGAGCGGATCCGGGCCTTCGCCGCGGTGCTGGAAGAGCGCGGCGTTCCGGTGAGTGTGCGCAGTCCGCGTGGCCGGGACATCGCCGCGGCTTGCGGCCAGCTCGCGGCCGAGCACGAGTTGCGGCCGCCGAAGCCGTTCCTCACGCTCATGGGCCAGCGCCCCGAATCCCGGACCGGCGCGGGTGCGACTCGCCGGACCGGCTGAGCGGAGCCCCGCTAGCCGCCCCCCACCACGCGCCGCCAGAGCCGCCCGACCCGCTCCCGCACCCCCTCCGGCGCCTCGAGCACTGGAGGCGCCCAGTCCAGCCCGAGAAGGACCGTCGCCTCGAGCATGATCTCAGGGTCGGGCTCGCTTCGCACCTCGGCGATCCCGAGTTCCGCCGCGACCCTCGCGGCGGCTTCGGCATCACCCGCGCGGTCGATGACGACCGACTCCTCGAGGCCGAATTCGCGAGCATTTCCGAAGTGCACGACGTCGAATCCCCCGGCCCGGAGCCGGCGCGTGGCCTCGCGGGCGAGGCCACCGCGACCGGCGGCGTTGAGGATTTCGACTCGGATGCGCCGGTCCAGTGCGAGGACCGAGGGCGCGGCGGCGCCGGCGGCACGGCCACCCTCACGGCCGCTGCGCAGGCCGGCCACGAACGACGCGATGAAGGCGGCCACGAGGATCGTCGCGAGGACGGCGACACCCTTCTTCAACCGTGGGAACTCTTTCATGCGCCCTCGGCGATCGCGTTCCAGAAGGCCAGGCTCTCGGGCCGAATACGCCGGCGCGTGGTGAGCAGGTGCTCGAGGCGTGAGGCGACGACGTCGACCAGAACGCGGTCCATCGCTTCCGGCACGCGCGCCCGAAGCGCCGCGCGCCACGCGGGGCGAAACGAGCGGCCGGGCTCCGGGAAATCCGCGAGGTAGAGGGCCCGCCCGAGGCGGTCGAGCTCCGGGTGGCCGAGGGTGTGATAGGCGATGGCGTTCAGGAGCGCCCGATCCCGCACGCCCTCGGCCTCGAGCCGCGCCGCGGCGACGGGTCCGTGCAGCAGCGGTCCAGGCAGTTCCCTCGCCCACTCGGGCGCTTCGGGGCGCAGCGATTCGGGCTCGGCATCACGGAGCGAGTCGTGGAGCCATCCGGCAGCGCGCCAACGTTCGCGCTCACGGACGTCGAGCCCGGCGCGCCGGGCCCAATCCTCCAGGAGGGCGACCACTCTCTCCATGTGCGCCCTGCGCGCTGGCGTGACCTCCGCCCACTCAGGGAGGCGGCCGGCGGCGGCCCGTTCAATCGAATCCACGACGGACATACGGCTCCAACACCGCGCGATTACGGATGTTCGTGCCCACGATGTAGTTCCAACCCTTCAGCTCGACGCCGCTCCCGACCCAGCTGTCGATGATCCGGCACCCGGGTCCGATCACCGTTTCCGAGCCGATCGTGGTCACACCCTCCAGGACGACACCGGGGTAGATCACCGTATCCTGTCCGATCTGGACGTCCACGTCGACGAGTACGGTTTCGGGGAGGAGGAAGGTCGCACCTTGCTCCATCAGCCGCTGCACGATGCGGTCACGAATGGCGACGCCCGCTCGGGCCAGCGTCGCGCGATCTCGAACCAGGCAGTCCTCGACCGGGTCGTGGAGCGACTGGACCTCGAGATCGGCCGCGATGTCCTCGAGCGTGGCGCCGCGGACGGCGTGCTCGGCAAGATCGGCAACGTCGATCCACATGGCGAGCGGGCCGTCCCGCCCGACGACGACCTTGCCGCCCGGGGAGGAGACGAGCTTGCGCAGCGTCGGGCCGAGCGTAGCCGCGGCGGCGTCGACGACGAGCAGTCGCTCGACGCTCCCGTCGAGCCGCGCGGCGAGCGTGGACCACCAGTCCGCGGGGTCGACCTCGACGATTTCCACGGGCAGATCCCGGACGACGGACTCGTCCAGGGGTGCTTCGGCGGCAAGGAAGAGCGGCGGCGGCTCCTCCTCGAGCGAGGCCAGGGTGCGAAGCGAGTGCCACGCCAGTGCCCGGCCCGCCAGGGGATGGACGTAGGTGGGCACTCTGGAACGCAGGGCGTCGTCATCGGGACGGCGCAGCGCGAGGGCGAGTCCAGCCCAGTCGGTCATCGGGCCCTCAGGTCAGGCGAGGGTGCGGGCAGCCGGTTGGCGCCACGCCGCGCATACTCGACCTGTGTTTCACACGCTGCATGATCCGCATCGCTTCACGCCTGGATCACGGCCTCGTTCGGATCCCGCCCGAGAGCGCGGCCTCCTCGTCAGTACGACGGCCGCTTCGGCGACGAGGTCTCCACAAGCGACAAACGCGACGAGTCATCCCGTCGCGCCGCTTCGTCTCCGGCATTCCGTCCCATTCTTTCGGCGCCCGGTCATGCGGACGCGAGCTACCGTCCCACGGTCGATCCACACACTGGCCCCGACGCGGTCGGAACCTCGCATTGATGCGCCAGATCGTGCGTTGACGGACGCGGCAAGCTAATCACATCTTGGGGTGGTGTCAAACGCAATTCGCTACGATTCGCTCCTCGTCCGCTACCTTGCCGACGAGCTTCACGATCGCCTCCGGGGGCGAGACGTCAAGGCCCTTATCCTGGATCCGGAGCGCCGTCAGGCGGCGCTCTCGTTCGGCGAGGAGGCGCTGATCTGGCGTCTCCACCCGAGTGATGGAGCAGTGCTTTTCGGGCCGCCGCCCGCGCTCCCCGAGACGGTGCCGGTCGCCAGACGCGCCCGGGTCCGGGCGATCACGGCGCCACCCGACGAGCGCCTCCTCATCTTCGAACTCAGCTCGCCGCGCCACCGCCCGGGCCGCACCTCGCGCATCGTGGTCGAGCTCATGGGCAACCAATGGAACGTGATCGCCGTCGACCCGTCGGGCCGCATCGTGGCGCTCCTCTGGAGACGGAGCACGGGCGAGCGGCGACTCTTTCCGGGCGCGCCGTACGTGCCGCCACCGGATGCGGGCAGGCGCGGCGTCGAGGCACCACTCGGGTTCGAGGCGTGGTGCGAACTCCTCGGCGGCGTCGAGCCGGCGCGTCGCCGTGAAGCACTCATCGGAGCGGTGGCCTACACCAGCCCGATCAACGCCGAGGCGATCCTCGGTGCCGCTGGGATGGATTCGAACTCCAAAGCACTCGAGGAGGCGTACGCGCGCTACGTCGCGATCGCGGCGCTGCCTCCCGCCGATCCGCATCTGCTCCGGCTCGGTCACAGGGTACAGCCGTACCCACTCCCCCTCCCCGGTGTCGAGGGCGAGCCGCATGATTCGCTGATCGAATCGCTTGGCGCGGCCACGGGCGCCGAACCCCTACCCGCCGCGCCACGAGTCTCCGGTGCACACCTCGAATGGCTCCGCCGCCGTGTGGCGCAGCTCGCCAGGCGGAGGCGACGGCTCGAGGCGGAACGGGCGGATGCGGGTCCGGAAGCGGAGCGGCTCAGGAATCAGGCGGATCTGCTGCTGAGCCAACTCCATCTGGTCAGGAAAGGGATGGAAAGCGTCGAGCTGCCGGACTTCGCCGGGGGCACGGTCGAGATCGCGCTGGACCCGGCGCTCACGCCGACCGACAACGCCAGACGGCTCTACGACGCGGCGAAGAAGAGGGAACGCGCCGCGGCGCGGCTGCCCGAGATGATCGAGCGCCTCGAGCGCGAACACGCAGAGCTCACCGGCCTGCTCGACCGCGCCGAAGTCGGCGACGCGACGCCGGAGGAGGTGAAAGCGGCGATCGGGCCGGATGCCGCATCGCCCGTACGGAAGGGCGCGGAGTCCGTGGTCACGCCAGAGCGGCAAACCGTGTGAACATTACCATTCATACAGGCAAGCCTGGTATGGTA
>CALKIP010000106.1 GCA_937995995.1 uncultured bacterium | reverse complement strand
TGATCAACGTCTACGGCGAGCTGAACGGCTGGTCGCGCGAGCGCGCCCAGCGCAAGGCAGGCGAGATCTACGACACGCTCGGCCAGGTCTTCGAACTTGCGAAGGAGCAGGAAATCCCCACGGCCCGGGCCGCAGACCTCGTGGCCGAGCGCCGTATCGAGCAGGTGGCCAAGATCCAGCAGACGTGGGTTTAGCGGGCCGCCGGAGGCGGCCCGAGGGCTAGGGTGAGGGCTAGGGCGAGGAGGGGTGGGGTGGGGAAGCCCTCGCCAGATCCTCGACCCTATCCCTTGTACCTGCCCTCGCCGTGCCTTGCGATTAGCCTCGAGCGCGGCTCTACCCTCGGCCTTCATTTCGCCGCGGCTTCAAACCCGCGCCGGCCCTCGACCGGCCTTGGCTGTTGGGTTAGATTCGCGGGTGAATCAAGGACGCGGCTCGGGTGTACCGCCGCTGAATGTGGCGATCGGTTGGGGTGTCGGCCGCGAGGGTCGAGCGATTCGGCTCTCGAAACCGGTCCGGCATCTGGAAGTGGGGCGGGGGCCGAGGGTCGGCCCCCCACACCCCCTGGCCCAGCCCTCGCCCTGGCCCCTAGCCCTGTGAGCGAAGCGAACCAATGGATTCTCTAGAAAGATTCGATCCCGAGCTGCATCAGTCGATCGTGCGCGAGGCGGAGCGGCAGGATGGCTCACTCGAACTGATCGCGAGTGAGAACTTCGTCTCCCGTGCCGTGCTCGAAGCGATGGGCTCGGTGATGACGAACAAGTACGCCGAGGGGTACCCCGGAAAGCGGTACTACGGCGGGTGCGAGTGGGTCGATGTGGCGGAGCAACTCGCGATCGACCGCTGCAAGGAGCTCTTTGGCGCGGAGCACGCCAACGTTCAGCCGCACGCGGGTGCGGTGGCGAACATGGCCGCGTACATGGCCTTCCTCGATCCCGGCGACAAGATCCTCGGGATGAACCTCTCGCACGGCGGGCACCTCACGCACGGCTCGCCGGTCAACTTCAGCGGTCGGCTCTATGACGTGGTTGCGTACGGCGTCGGCGAGGACGACGGGCGCATCGACTACGACGAGGTGCGAGAGCTGGCCCGGCGGGAGCGGCCGAAGTTGATCGTGGCGGGTGCGAGCGCGTACCCGCGCACCATCGACTTCGAGGCGTTCGGGAGCATCGCCCGGGAGGTCGACGCCATCCTCATGGTCGACATGGCGCACATCGCGGGGCTGGTCGCCGGCGGCGTGCACCCGAGTCCGGTCCCGCACGCCGATGTGGTGACGTCGACGGCGCACAAGACGCTGCGCGGTCCGCGGAGCGGCTTCATCGTGAGCAAGGCGGATCACGCGAAGGCGATCGACAAGCAGGTCTTCCCGGGGCTGCAGGGCGGGCCGCTCATGCACGTCATCGCGGCCAAGGCGGTGGCCTTCAAGGAGGCGCTCTCGCCGGACTTCAAGACGTACGCCAGGCAGACCGTAGCGAACGCGAAGGCGCTCGCCGAGTCGCTCCAGGCGCGGGGCTACGACCTGGTCAGCGGCGGCACGGACAACCACCTGCTGCTCATGGACCTGCGGGGCCGCGACCTGACCGGCAAGGACGCCGAAGAGGCGCTCGGTCGGGCACTCATCACCGTCAACAAGAACACGGTGCCCGGTGAGACGCGCTCGCCCTTCGTGACCTCCGGCGTGCGTATCGGCACGGCCGCGCTCACCACTCGCGGCATGGGAGAGGAGGAGATGCGCCGGATCGGCGGCTGGATCGCCGATGTCCTCGATGCGCCGCACGACGAGTCGGTGACGAAGCGCGTCGCCCAGGGCGTAGCCGAGATCTGTGAAGCGTTCCCCCTCTACCGCGACGTGGCACACGGGCACGCTGTAGCGGCTGCACGGTGAGGAGAGAGGTGGCAGCGCCGTGAGCCACGGCGGGGAATTTGCAATGAGTTGAGCCGGCCGTTGGCCGGCTCAACTCATTTAAGCACTCCCCGCCTGGCAGGCCGTGATGCCGAACGAGCAGTTCGCGAATCAGTCCGAGGAAGAACGACTCCCCGACCGTCTACCGGTGCTTCCGATCATCGGAGCGGTGGTGTTTCCCAATCTGCTGGTCCCTCTCGCCGTGACGGAGGAGCCGGTGGCTCGGGCCGTGGGCGAGGTGGCGGCGGGAAGCAGGCAGATCGCTCTGGTCTCGGTTCGGCCCGGTCGCGATCCGAGCGAGCTCGGCGGGGCCGGGGCTGGCTCCGGGGGCGAGGGCGCGGGCGAGAACGGGCGCGTGGGCGGCATGCCCGGTGGGGTGGGGTTGGACGGCGGTGGGGCTGTGGGGGTGGAAGATTCGGCCACGGGGGTGGTGAATGGGGATGGCGAGGCGTCGCCGTTCTACTCGGTGGGGACGCTCGGTGCCGTGCTCCAGCACGTGAAGATGCCGGACGGGAGCGTTCGCGTTCTGATCCAGGGGCGGGAGCGGCTGCACCTGAGCGACTTTCGTCGGGAGGACGGCGTCTGGACTGCCGCCGTCGAGCGGGTTGCGGTGGTGGAGGAGGATGCGGTGCGTGTCCAGGCGCTCCAGCGCGCGGTCGTCGGAAAGTTCGAGGAGAGCGCCGCTCTGCGCCCCCAGGGTTCGGAGGAGGTACAGCAGCTCCTCGCGCACATCTCGGACGCGGGTCACCTCGCAGATTTCATCGGCGCGCACCTGAACGTGAGTGTGGAGCGCAAGCAGGCACTCCTCGAGGAGCCCAGCGTGGCCGGCCGTCTGGAGCAGCTCGCCACGCTCCTCGACGAGGAGCGCCAGGTGCTGGAGTACGGCACCGAGCTCCAGCAGAAGATGAAGGATGAGGTCGAGAAGACGCAGAAGGAGTTCTGGCTGCGCGAGCAGATGAAGGTGATCCAGCAGGAGCTGGGCGAGGCCGGGGAGGGGGACGCAGCGGAGTTCCGCCGGCGCATCGAGGAGGCGGGGATGCCCGACGAGGTGCGTGAGCAAGCCGAGCGGGAGCTGCGCCGGCTGGAACGCACCATCGAGCAGGCACCGGACTACCACATCCTGCGCAGCTATCTGGAATGGCTGGTCGAGATGCCGTGGGCACGGGAGAGTGCGGGGGATTTCGACCTGGGCCGGGCACGAGAGATCCTTGACCGTGACCACTACGACCTGAGCGACGTCAAGGAGCGGATCGTCGAGTTCCTGGCGGTGCGGAAGCTGAACCCGGAGCAGCACGGCCCGATCCTCTGCTTCGTAGGCCCACCGGGCGTCGGCAAGACATCGCTGGGTCGCAGCATAGCCGAGGCGCTGGGCCGGGAGTTCACGCGGATGTCGCTCGGCGGGATCAGGGATGAGGCGGAAATCCGCGGTCATAGGCGAACGTACATCGGCGCGCTCCCGGGCCGGATCGTGCGAGGAATCCGCCAGGCGGGCGTGCGCGATCCGGTCTTCATGCTGGACGAGATCGACAAGGTGGGCCAGGACTTTCGAGGAGATCCGACCTCGGCGCTCCTGGAGGTGCTGGACCCGGCGCAGAACCACACCTTCTCGGACCATTACCTCGAGGTCCCGTTCGATCTCTCTCGCGTGATGTTCATCGCGACGGCGAACACGCTGGCGACGGTCCCGCCCGCGCTCCAGGACCGGCTCGAGGTGCTCGAGATCCCGGGATACACGATGAGCGACAAGGTCCAGATTGCGCGTCGTCACCAGATCCCGCGGCAGATCGAGAGCGCCGGGCTGGCCGCGGGCGACGTCGACATCGCCGATGATGCACTGGACCGCCTGGTCGAGGAGTACACCCGAGAGGCCGGCGTGCGTGAGCTGGAGCGGCAGATCGGGCGCATCATGCGCAAGGTCGCGCTCCGGCGAGTCGAGTCGGGCGACGCTACAGCGGTCCGCATCACCGCCGCGGAGCTGGAATCGTTCGCCGGCAAGCGCCGCTTCCACAAGGAATTGGCGGGCCTCAAGAACGAAGTCGGGACGGCGACGGCCCTGGCGTATACACCGGCCGGGGGCCAAATTCTCTTCGTGGAGGCCGTGGCTGTTCCGGGTGGCGGGAAGATCCACCTCACCGGCCATCTGGGCGATGTGATGAAGGAGTCGGCCCGGGCGGCGTTCAGCTACATCCGCTCACACGCCGAGCGGTTCGGCGTGGTCGAGGACGACCTGACCGAGCGTGACGTGCATATGCACGTGCCGGCGGGCGCGACGCCGAAGGATGGGCCGTCGGCGGGCGTGGCGATGGTCGTCGCCCTGGCATCGCTGCTGACCGGCCGCCCGGTCCGTCGCGATGTCGCGATGACGGGCGAGGTGACGCTGCGTGGCCATGTGCTACCGGTCGGCGGCACGAAGGAGAAGCTGATCGCGGCCGCACAGGCCGGGATCACGGTCGTGCTGCTGCCGCGGCGGAACGAGATGGACCTCGAAGAGGTACCGGAAGAAGTGAGAGAGAAGCTGGAGTTCGTTGTGGTAGAAGACGTTGCGGAGGCAATCGAGCGTGCGCTGATGGACGAGCGCGCGGGTGGCACGGACCGCCCGCGGCTGGCCATCGGCTGAGCCCACCGGGAATCCGATGAGCAACGCCATCTTCGATGAAGAGGTAATGGACCGTCTACGGGAGCGCCATCCGCGCTTCCACGAGACGGCGTATCTCTTCGTGCTGTCCGCCCTCCACCACGTGATCGAGCAGCTTTCGGAGCCGCGGCACATCAGCGGCCGTGAGCTTGCCGAGGGGATCCGCGACCTCGCGCTCGATCGATTCGGGCCGATGGCCCGGACCGTGCTCGAGTATTGGGGCGTCCGTTCGACTCGGGACCTGGGCGACATGGTGTTCGCCCTGGTCGAGTGTGGCGTCCTGATCAAGCAGGATGACGACTCCCCCGAAGACTTCGAGGACGTGTTCGATTTCGAGGAGGCATTCGAACGGGACTACCCGTGGGGCGCCGATCTCGAGTAGCACTGCACCGCCGGCGAAATCGCCGGCGGTTGTTCCATCCCGTCGGGCCCGCGACATCAGCGGGATCGACCCGTGAAGTGGCGGTAGGCCCATGGCAAGGTCGCTCGTACTCGGCAACGGCCGGTACCTGATCAACTTCGACGAGTTCTACAGGATCCGCGATGTGTACTTCCCGCACATCGGGATCGAGAATCACACCGAGGGACACCCGTTCCGCTTCGGCGTCTGGGTCGATGGCGCGACGCACTGGATCGATGAGGCGTGGGAGCGGGAGATCGCCTACGAGGAAGGGACGCTGGTCGGCAGCGTGGTACTCCGCCACCGAGGGCTGGGGCTCGAGATCCACTGCCGCGACGGTGTCGACTTCGAGGTCGATGTTCTGGTGCGCGAACTGCGCGTGCGCGATCTCAAGGGCGAGGGGCGACGGGTCCGTATCTTCCTGCATCACGACTTCTATCTTTCCGGCACGGACGTGGGCGATACCGCGCTCTACGACCCCGAGCTGGACGTGGTCATCCACTACAAGCGCGACCGGTATTTCCTGATCGGCGGTGGCACGGCGCCGGAGTACCGGCTCTCACGCTACGCCACGGGGAAGAAGCGCGTGAACGGCGCCGAGGGAACCTGGCGTGATGCCGAGGGCGACGGGTGGCTGAGCGGCAACCCGATCGCCCAGGGGGCGGTCGACTCGACGATCGCACTCGAGCTGGATGTCGATGCGTCGGGCGAGCGCGTCGCGTACTACTGGATCGCGGCGGGCGAGAGATACGGCGATGTCATGGAACTCGGCACTCTGGTCCGCCGCGAGGGGCCGGCGGCGCTCCTCGAGCGCACCGCCAGCTACTGGCGGCTCTGGGTCGAGAAGCACGAGGTCGACAGCGGGCTGCCCGAACGCATCATCTCGCTCTACAAGACGAGCCTGCTCGTCATGCGCACGCACGTGGACGAGGGTGGCGCGATCATCGCCGCGACCGACTCCGACATCACGCACATGGCGCGGGACACGTACGCGTACATGTGGCCGCGCGATGGGGCGCTGATCGCGGATTCACTGAGCCGGGCGGGGTACCCGTCGCTCGCACAACGCTTCTTCGATTTCGCCGGGCGCCTGGTCAAGCGCGAAGGCTATTTCCTGCACAAGTACAACCCGGACCGTTCTCTGGCCTCCTCCTGGCACCCATGGGTAGATCGGCATGGCAAGAAGGTGCTTCCGATCCAGGAGGACGAGACCGCGCTCGTGCTCTGGTCGCTCTGGCGCCACTTCGAGCGCTACCGGAACGTGGAGGAGATCCAGCCGCTCTACCGGTCGCTGATCGTGAGTGCGGCGGACTTCATGACCGCCTACCGCGACCCCGCCACGGGTCTGCCGCTCCCATCGTGGGACTTGTGGGAGGAGCGGCGCGGCGTGCTGACCTTCACCTGTGCCACGGTGTGGGCGGGGCTGGACGCTGCAGCCCGCTTCGCACGCGCCTTCGGCGATGTCGATCTGGCCATGGAGTACGGCCGAGCGGCCGAGGAGGTGCGGGCAGGAATCCTCGAGTACCTCTGGGACGAAGAGGCGGGGCGCTTTCTGCGCATGCTGGTGCCGCCGAAGGAGGCGAATGGTGAGCCGGAGCGGGATGCCACTCCCGACAGCTCGCTCTTCGGGCTGCACTTCCTCGGCTTCCTCGAGCCCGACGACCCGCGCCTCGTAGCGACGCTCGATGCCGTCGTCGAGACGCTTTCGGTTCCCACCGAGGTGGGTGGGCTGGCCCGGTACCGGGGAGATTATTATCATGCGGTCACACACGACTGGGAGCGGATCCCCGGAAATCCGTGGTTCATCGCACAGTGCTGGCAGGCGCGCTGGCGGATGGCCCGTGCGCAGACGCCGGAGGCACTCGATGCGGCGCTCGAGCCCCTGGAATGGGTCGCCAGGCACGCCTCGGCCGCTGGAATGCTTCCCGAGCAGCTCCACCCGTTTTCCGGTGCGCCGCTCCCGGTCAGCCCGTTGATCTGGAGCCACGCGGCGTTCGTCTCCGCCGTGCAGGACTATCTGCTGCGGCAAGAGGCCTTCGCCACGTGTCCGACGTGTGGCGCTGTACGTGCGTCCGTGGAACGTGCCTTGCGCTAGGTGCGCAAGCTGGTGCGGTTGCGGTCCGGCCCGGGTTGGGCGGGCCCTCGGTCTTCCAACTGAGGGAGGGGTTGAATGACGCCGGCAGATCTGCAGTATCCAACGTGTCGAAAGTGCGAGGAAGGACGCATGCTCCCGCTCTCCGACTACGGCCGTGACGGAGCACCGATCACCTACAAGGCATGGGTGTGCTCGAATCCGGAATGCGGTTTCAACATCCGGATCGACAACGGCGAGATCAGCTTCGGCCGCACCATCGGGCAGAGCTACAAGTAGCCACTTAGAGAACCGGCCGAACTCTGCCGATGGAGAGCGACGTCTTCGGCCGCGAGCACGTGGCCGTGTGGACCGCCGCACAGGCGGCGGCGCTGGACCGCGAGGCGCACGAGCGTCACGGCGTCCCGGAGCGGGTGCTCATGGAGAACGCGGGGCGATCGGCCGCGCTGCTTCTCGAGCGTCTCTACCCGCGTGGCCGGGTCATCGCCGCGGTCGGGAGCGGCCACAACGGTGGTGATGCGCTGGTCCTGCTGCGCACGCTGCGGAGCTGGGGCCGCGACATCGCCTGCGTCTTCACCGGCTCACGCGAGCCGGACTCCGCACTCGCCCACGGGCACGAGGTTCCCGCCGTGTCGTTCGACGAGATGGCTTCGGCGTTTACGGGCGCGGGTGTCCTGGTCGACGGCATCCTCGGCACCGGCGCGAGTGGCGCACCACGGGGACGCGCCGCGGAGGCGATCCGCGCGCTGAACGCGAGTGGGCGCCCGGTCGTCGCCCTCGACCTTCCCACCGGCCTCGATTCCACTACCGGCCAGCTTCCCGGCGACGTCGTCCTCGCCGAGCTCACCGTGACCTTCGGCTGGCCGAAGCTCGGTCTCGTGCTCGAACCCGGCCGCTCTGTGTGCGGCCGGATCGTGGCAGTGGAGATCGGGTTCCCGCCGCTCGAGGTCGAGCACACGCCGCCGGCGGAGCTGCTTACACCGAACTGGGCGACTGCGCGGCTGCCGCGGCGGGCGCCGAGTGCGCACAAGGCGTCCGTCGGTCGCCTGGCCGTCGTGGCCGGTAGCCGCGGGATGGCGGGGGCGGCGATCGTGGCCACGGAGGCCGCGCTGCGGGCCGGGGCCGGGTACGTGCACCTCATCTCGGCCGAGGCGAACCGGGCGATCCTCCAGGGCGCCGTTCCGGAGGCGGTCTACGTCGACGCCGCGGACGACGCTGGCGTGCGCGCCGCAGTGGGCGCGGCGGACGCTCTTCTCGTCGGCCCGGGGCTCGGGCGGGACGATGTCGCGCGCGAACTGCTGGACCGCGTCCTCGGTGCCGCGCCCGGCACGCCCACGCTCCTCGACGCCGATGCGCTGACGCTGCTCTCCGGGAATCCGGCTCGTCTCGAGGAGGTCGCGCGGGAGCGGCCGCTCGTGCTGACACCGCACCCGGGCGAGATGGCGCGGCTCACGGGGAGGCAGACGACGGAGATCGTGGCGGCGCCGCTGGACGCGGCGCGCGAACTCGCGGAGCGGCTCTGCTGTACGGTGCTCCTCAAGGGTGCGCCGTCGATCGTGGCGGCGCCGGGCGAGCCGGCGCTGATCTCGACGCTGCACTCCTCGGATCTCGCCACGGCGGGGATGGGCGACCAACTCGCCGGGACGATCGGTGCGTTCCTGGCCGCGGGCGCCGGGGCGCGGGAGGCGGCGGGGCTCGGGATGTATTACGGCGGCCGCGCCGCGATCCTGGCCGGCCGCGGCCGCTCACTCGGCCCGCGCGACGTCTCCGCGTACCTGGACCGTGCACTCGCCGATCCGGGACCGCTCAGCCCGCCGCTTGCTTTTCCCTTCATCACCTTCGACCAACCACCGCGGTGGTGACGCCGATCCGTCTCGGATCGGGCGCCGAATTCGACCTGATCCGACGTTTTCTGGAGAAGAGCGGGCCGCCGGGCGAGGGCATCGTCGTCGGCCCGGGCGACGACTGCGCCGTCTTCGAGGCCGGGCGGCTGGCCGTGAGTGCCGACCTGTCGATCGAGGACGTGCACTTTCGCCGGGATTGGATCACGCCCGAGGAGATCGGGTACCGTGCCGCCATGGCGTCGCTCAGCGACCTGGCCGCGATGGCGGCAGAGCCGATCGGCGTGCTGGTCTCGCTGGCCGCGCCGCGGACCGACGTGCCGGCGACTGCGGAGCGCTGCATGGACGGCGTGCGAGAGGCCGTTGAGGCGGTGGGCGGCGAGATTCTTGGCGGCGACCTGACGCGCTCGCCCGGGCCGCTCGCACTCGATGTCGTCGTCTTCGGGCGTGCCTCGAAGCCGGTGCTCCGGAGTGGCGCGCGGCAGGGCGACGAGGTGTGGGTGACGGGCGAACTCGGCGGAGCGGCGGCTGCCGTGGCGGCGTGGAGGGAAGGGAAGACGCCGCCTGCAGCCGCGCGGGAAGCATATGCCCGGCCCCGTGCGCGGACCCGTGAGGCGCTCTGGCTCGCGGGGCGAGGCGTGCTGCACGCGCTGATCGACCTCTCGGACGGCCTCGCGGGCGATCTCGAGCACGTCGCCGCGGCGAGCAACGTGGGCATCGTGATCGACGAGGCGCGCGTGCCCGTGCACCGTGGCGCTGCCTCGGCGGCAGCCGGCCCGGTTGACGTCGAGGCTGCGCCCGCCCGCGAGCACGTCGATCGCGGGGCTGGCCCTGATTATCCCGAGGCAGCGTGGGGCGCGGGTAGCGCCGAGACCGAGGGGGGCATCGACCGGGCACTGGCGCTCGCGCTCTCGGGCGGCGAAGACTACGAGTTGTGCTTCACGGCGCCGGCGGGCATCGTGAGCAGCATCGAAGAGGAGTTTCGCGACACGTTCGGCGTGCGCCTCACCCGTGTGGGCCGGGTGCGTGAGGAGCCGGGCGTGGTCGTGAGGCGGAGCGACGGCAGCACCAGGCCCGCAGTCGACTCCGCCGGGTATCGGCATTTTTCCGGAGGGGAGCGTTGATCCGGACCATCTGGGCCTATCTGAATCTTTTCGTCGGCACGGTCGTGCTGGCCACGATCACCGTCGTCGCGGCGCTGCTGCGCATCCGCGGCCGCATCTATGACTGGACCGGCCGGACCTGGGGCAAGTGGATGCTCTGGGCGAGCGGCGTGCGTGTCTACATCGAGGGTCTCGAGAACGTCAATCGTGACCGGCCGCAGATCTTCGCGGCGAACCACGTCTCCTGGTACGACGTCTGGGCGCTCGCCGCCCGCATCCCGAAGCGCTACCGATTCGTGGCCAAGAAGGAGCTGGCGGCGATCCCTCTCTTCGGCCAGGCGTGGAAGGCCGCGGGCCACATTTCGATCGATCGGAGCAACCGTTCCTCGGCGATCGCTTCACTCGACGAAGCCGGGCGGCGGCTGCGGCGTGACAACAGCTCCGTCGTCATCTTTCCCGAGGGCACGCGCTCGCCGACCGGTGAGCTGCTCCCGTTCAAGAAGGGCGCCTTCATGCTCGCGCTCAGGACGGGCGTCGAGATCGTCCCCGTGGCCGTGCTCGGCACCCGTCGCATCCTCCCCAAGGGCGGGTGGCGAATCCGCTCGGGGCCGATTATCCTTCGCTTCGGCGCGCCGATCCCGACCGAGGAGTACGACGAGTCGACGCGCGACGAACTGATCGCCCGCGTGCGGGGCGAGGTCGAGGAGATGCTGGCCGAGCCGGCCCCGCTCCTCGCCGCGCAACGGAACTGAGCAACGGAGCTGAGCGGGCGTGTCGATGTCGAAGCAGCGGTACGAGTAGCGGCTGCGCCCGACCGGTGCTGTACGGCCGGCCCAAAGTGCGGGACTACCGTGCCCGACCGGCACACCGACGCCGATCCGGTGCACGCACAACGAAACGACGAAACCCCGGCGAGCGAACCTTACAGGACTGCCATGTCTGCGATCGTACACATCCAGGGCCGCGAGATCATCGACTCCCGCGGCAACCCCACGGTGGAAGCGGAAGTCGTCCTCGACACCGGTGCATCCGGCCGTGCCGCGGTGCCGAGCGGCGCCTCGACCGGTGAGTTCGAGGCCCTCGAACTGCGCGACGGTGACGCCGACCGCTACGGTGGCAAGGGCGTGCTCAAGGCCGTCGCGAACATCAACGACCGCATCGCTCCCGAGCTCCTCGGCGCCGACGCCGCCGACCAGGTGGCGCTGGACCGGACGATGATCGAGCTCGACGGCACGCCCAACAAGGGCGACCTCGGTGCGAACGCGATCCTGGCCGTCTCCCTCGCCGCGGCGCGCGCGGCGGCGGAGGATGCGGGGCTCCCGCTCTACCGCTACCTCGGTGGGCCGTACGCCACGCTGCTTCCGGTCCCGCTCATGAACATCCTGAACGGTGGCGCCCACGCGGCGAACAACGTCGACCTCCAGGAGTTCATGATCATGCCCGTCGGCGCCGACAACTACGCCGAAGGGCTGCGCATGGGCGTCGAGGTGTTCCACAGCCTGAAGAGCGTCCTCGGCTCGAAGGGGAAGAGCACCGCCGTGGGCGACGAGGGTGGCTTCGCTCCGGACCTCGGCTCCAACGAGGAGGCCGTCGAGGTCATCCTCGAGGCGATCGAGAAGGCCGGCTACTCCGCCGGCAGCGACATCGTCCTGGCTCTCGACGCCGCCATGAGCGAGCTGTACCGCGACGGCGCCTACGTCTTCCACAAGTCGACCGGCGAGAAGAAGTCCGCCGAGGAGATGATCGAGTTCTGGACCGAGTGGGTCGACCGCTACCCGATCGTCTCCATCGAGGACGCCCTCGACGAGAACGACTGGGAGGGCTGGAAGGCGCTCACCGCCGCCATCGGCGATCGCGTACAGCTCGTCGGCGACGACCTCTTCGTCACCAACAGCGAGCGTCTGGCCCGTGGGATCGAGGACGGCGCCGCGAACTCGATCCTCATCAAGGTCAACCAGATCGGCACGCTGACCGAGACGCTCGAGGCGATCGAACTCGCCCGGCGCAACCGCTACAGCTACATCATCAGCCACCGCTCCGGTGAGACCGCGGACACCTTCATCGCCGACCTGGCCGTCGCCACCCGCAGCGGGCAGATCAAGACGGGAAGCGCCAGCCGCACCGACCGCGTGGCCAAGTACAACCAGCTCCTGCGCATTGCCGAGGACCTCGGCGACACCGCCGAGTACCCCGGCAGCGACGTCCTGTGAGGATCCGCTCCCTCCTGCCCACCGCCGTCCTCGCCGCCGCCGCGTACTTCGCGCTCTTCGGCGGCGAGTACGGCCTCTTCGAGGTCTGGCGCCTGGAGCGGCAGAAAGTGGAGGAGATCCGCCGCCTCGAAGAGCTTCGGGCCGAGGTCGAGGTCCTGCGCACCCGCGCCGATTCGCTCGAGAACGACCCCGCTGCCCTCGAACGCCTCGCCCGGGAACGCTACGGCATGATCCGCGACGGCGAGCGGCTGTATCGGTTCGTGGGCAGGGCAGAGGCGGCGGGGAAGGCAGGCGACGCCCGCGCTGCCGACACCGGAAGCTGAGGGCCGTGCATGCGCCCTGTATTCATTGCCTGACTCGTCGAGGTCGTCCCTTTACGAAGAGGCAAAGAGGGTCTGAGAGGGGGCTTCGCGTCTGGCCAACTGCGCGGTTGAGGTAGACGGCCGGATCGAGCCCCCCTCGCCTGGCCCTCGCCGTCACAGACGGTCTCGCGCTCCGAGGTTGACACGGGCCCGCGTTTCCGTTACCTTTTTATGCTGTCTGGGACAGATACGGCAGGGTAGCTCAAAGGTAGAGCAGCGGAGTCATAATCCGTTGGTTGGGGGTTCGAGTCCCTCCCCTGCTACTTTTGGCA
>CALKIP010000105.1 GCA_937995995.1 uncultured bacterium | reverse complement strand
CCGATCAGGATCCACGGCCAGGTGCGCAGCCCGTAGTTCGCCACGCAGAACCAGAGCCCGCCGGCCTCGGCGTGCGCGTCGTTCTTCGCAGTGAAGAGCCGCTGCGCCAGGTAGCCGCTCCCGTCGCTGAAGTACTGGGCCCACCACTGCACGGCCAGGTAGATCAGGAAGACCTGCACGGGGAGCCACGCCGCGTCGCTCGTGGGGATGAAGGCCAGGATCCGCGACGGGTCGTCGTAGTGCTCCGCAAGTCCGGCGAGGAGCCCGTCGATCCCGCCCACGTGTTTCACGGCGACCGCCGCGAAGACGATGCTCGCGACGACCGCGATGGCGAACTGCAGCAGGTCGGTCACGATCACGCCGCGGATCCCGCCCATCGTCGAGTAGACGACGACGATCCCGAAAAGCGCGAGGACGGTGAGCGTGTCGCCGAGCGTGCCGAAGAGGAGCCACGTCGGCCAGACGGCCTCGAGCGCCGCGAAGCGTGTGGGGCCGAGCCATGCGTCCCAGTTCACGAACGGGTCGGCGATCTTCGACATCGCGCGGATCACCCACCCGAGCACGATGCCGTTGATCAGGATCGCGAAGTAGATGGCCTTGAAGCCGCGCAGCAGCGATGCGCCGCGGCCGGCGTAGCGCAACTCGACCAGCTCGGCGTCGGTCAGCACGCCCGAGCGGCGCCAGAGCGAGGCGAAGACCACGGCCATGGAGACGTGGGAGATCGCCCACGACCACCAGAACCAGTTCCCGGCGATGCCGTAACTCGCGACCATCCCAACCACGACGAGCGGTGTGTCCGCCGCGAAAGTCGTCGCCACCATGGACGTGCCGAGCCACCACCACGGGAGCTGACGGCCGGCTATAAAGTAGCTCTCAATGGATTCGCTCGCCCGTCGGGTGACCAGGATGCCGACCGCGAGCGCAAGGGCCAGATAACCGAAGACGATGGTCCAGTCGAGTGTGGAGAGCTGCCTCACCTGTCTCGTTGGGGTTCTGATGATCGAGGACGGGACCGGGGACCGCCTCGCCGCAGTCGGCCGGTCGCCGTTCGGATTGGATCGTGGGCGAAGTGTTCGCGCCGCCCGAGACGCCGCCCGGCCCGGTGGTTCAGGGCCGCCACACGGCCTGCCTTGCGCCCTCGCCCACGGCCCTGACGCGCGCAGGAAATGAGTGCGTAAGTCTCGACCGAAGCGTGAATTGCGAACCTAGTTGGACACGAAAAGTATCGCAAACCGCAACAGGGTGGCAAGGATCGGACCGGTGGACCGCAGGGGATGACGTCGGCCTTTCCCAACCCGAGGCCTGCCTACATCTTGCGGGAAGAGCCCTCCATCCGGCTCGAGAGTGTCCACCGCTTCGGGAGGCCGGTCGTGCTCGCCATCATAGCGATCCTCGTGATGATCGTCGCGCTCTTCCTGATCCCGTTCGGCGTGCCGGGGTTGTGGCTCATGATCGCCGTCCTCGCCCTCGGCACCTACCTGGGCGAAGTCTCGCTCGCCACTCTGGTCGTGCTCCTCCTCGCGGCGACGCTGGCCGAGATCGCCGAGTTCTTCCTCGTGAAGCGCTACAGCGAACGCTACGGCGGAACGAACCGCGCCTTCTGGGGCGCCATCTTCGGCGGGCTCGTGGGCGTGCTGGTCGGCGTTCCGGTCCCGATCGTCGGCCCCGTGATCGCCGGGATCGTCGGCTCGTTCCTCGGCGCCGCCCTCGTCACGCTGGTGGAGACCCGGCAGTTCGCCGCCGCCACCCGCGTCGGCTGGGGCGTCACCGTGGCCCACGTCCTGGCGATTGGCGTCAAGACCGCGACCGGCATCGCGATCCTGGCCGTGGGCATCGGGGCGTTCCTGATCGGGTGAGGCAAGGGCGGGCGCGGGCGCGAGGAAAAGGCCGGCTCCCCCCGCCCCCGCTGCGAAGCAGCTCTCCCGCGTCGCGAAGCGGCGCCCTCCCGCCGTCCGACAGGGCGGCTCTCCCGCGTCGCGTCGCGGCGCACTCCCGCCGGCCGCAGGCCGGCCTTCCCGCGCCCTCCGATGCATTGCGCGGTCGAACATCGAGACGCGAGAACGGTCCGGCCCGACGGTAGTGGCGGGGATCGACTCTGACCCGTATAGTAGGGGCCCTGACGGTGTTCCCCCGGATCGACGAAGATCCCGATCAATCATCTTCCAGTAACGAGGAGGAACGACCATGGCATACGAGCTTCCCCCGCTTCCGTACGGGTACGACGCGCTCGAGAAGGCGATCGACGAGCAGACGATGCGCTTGCATCACGACAAGCATCACGCCGCCTACGTGAACAATCTGAACGCCGCCATCGAGGGCCATGCCGATCTCGAGGGGATGAGCATCGAAGAGTTGCTCCGCAACATCGACAAGGTGCCGGAGAACATCCGCACCGCCGTACGCAACAACGGCGGCGGTCACGCGAACCACAGCATGTTCTGGGCGATCATGGGCCCGAACGGCGGCGGTGCGCCGACCGGCGCGATCGCGGACGTGATCAACAGCACGTTCGGCGATTTCGAAACCTTCAAGAACACGTTCAACGAGGCGGGCGCAAAGCGCTTCGGCAGTGGCTGGGCGTGGCTGGTCCGCACCCGGGACGGCAATTTCGAGGTGATGAGCACGGCCAACCAGGACAGCCCGTTCATGGAGGGCCACTACCCGATCATGGGCAACGACGTCTGGGAGCACGCCTACTATCTGCGCTACCAGAATCGCCGTCCCGAGTACCTGAACGCGTGGTGGGACGTCGTGAACTGGGATGAGGTCAACAAGCGCCTCGAGCAGGCGAAGTAGCACGCACCAGGGACTCGCCCGTCCGGGCGAGCAGCCACGTTGGTGGGCGTGAAAAGCACGGAGAGCATGGGGCCGGCCCCATGCTCTCCGTGCTTTTCGTGCCGAATCCCGCCACGCCTCGGCACGCGTCACGTGACCCCGCCCGGCGAGCGCGGGTCGAACTTGCGGCGGTGTTCGTGCGACGTCGCCGATCAGCCGTACGCGACGGTCTCGACGTTGCCCGAGAGCCGGCGGGCGGTGATGCGCACCGCATCGCGGAACGCCGCCGCGACGCGGGCGGCGTGCTCGTCGTGGCCGAGCAGTGCCGAGTGGAAGCCCATGTTGGCCAGGTGGACGGCGCCGTAGAAGGCGAAGACCGCCGCATCGGGCCTGGCGCCGTAGCCCTTGTGGAACTCCCGCCTCCGGCGCGGCTCCAGTGACTGCTCGAAGAGCGGGCCGTGCATCGCCTCGAAGCTCGCCAGGTCCGATGCGGCGGGAGCAGCGAGCGACGCCTCGAGATCGAGGAGCCCGACGCAGCGGACGTCGTCGCCTTCGACCTCGCAGAGGACATTACCCAGGTGCAGGTCGTTGTGGACCAGCACGCCGCCGGCGCGCTCGGCGCGGCGCGCCACGCCCGACACGAGCTCGACCAGCGCCTCGAGCGCGGGCCGCGCCTCCGGCCAGATGTCCGTGACGGCCGGGAGCAGGCGCTGGGCCAGGTCGTACTCGAGGTACGTCTCCAGCGACTCGCCGCCGGCCACCGCGCCGGGGAGCGGACCCCAGCCCGGCAGGCGGATGCCGTGGATGCGGCGCACGAGCCGGCCCAGGCTGTGGAGCGCCCTGGCGCGCGCCCGCTCGGAGAGGCGCGGCCAGACGGCGCCCAGCGTCGGCAGCGGGATGCGCCAGTACGCCTGGACAGGCAGGTCGTCGATGCCGGGCGGAACGTCCAGCGGCGCAGGTGCGACGACGTTCGCCCGGTGCCGCAGCAGCCGGGACGCGGCCCTCGCGGCCTCGAAGCGCGGCGCCACCCAGTCGTGGCGTGCCCGTTTGATCATAAGCGTGCGACCGTCGTCGAAATCGAGAGCGAGGATGTCATTCGAATGCTCGCCGTTCCAGCTCGCCTTCACGGGAGCGGCAGAGCCCGCTTCGTCGGCGATGGCCTCCACGAGCGCGGTGAGCCGTTCGACCGTGATCGGACCGGTTTTCGCTTCGTGGATCGCAACCATCGTGCTCTGCCCTCCTGCTCGAGTCCCGTTCGAAGCCATCATCGGTTCATCGTACACTGGCCTTCCCTCGAGGTGCTGGTGCCGGATGGCCACCGTTCCTATCCTCACCGAACCCGTCGACCGGGACGACGACCGGGGTGGGCTCCCCGCCGCACAACGTTGACTCGGTCCTTCCATCCGCCGTAGCTTGAGCCCGTCACCCCGAATCCAACTCGAACCCCGTACGCCCATGAGGATCCGTATGCGTGCGTCGTGCTGCGTCCTCCGAGATCCACCCCCGTTCCCGACCCGACGCTCTTCCGATC
>CALKIP010000104.1 GCA_937995995.1 uncultured bacterium | reverse complement strand
CAGCAGCAGCACACCGTTCCGCATGACTCCACCTCCCTCCTCACCGGGGGACACGATCTCCACCCACCCATCATACCGTGCTCCCGTTCCCCCCCACAACCGCCCCAGCCTTCTCATCCCGGAAGCGTCGCCGCCAAGGGCCCCATCTCAGGCAGCCACTTCGTCCCCCTCTTCCCAATCTGCCGCCATTCCTTGACATCGCCCGCGCGTTTCGGCTAGCTTCCACGCATGAATACGCGAGACCATCGGTACCGCCACACCCACCATCACGACCCCAACGGGTCGCGTGGGCGTGTGTGCGTACGTTTCTAGGTCGAGCGTAGCACAGGCAGAACGCCACCGCGGCCCGTCCTCCACCGGACGGGCCGCGGCGTTTTTCGTGTAGGGCAAGCGAAGGTGACGACGCCGTGATTCGAATCGCACTACCCAACAAGGGACGACTCTCCGAGCGTGCCCGCGACCTGCTGGAGCGCGCCGGGCTGGAATTCGAACTGCGCGCGGAGCGGGCACTGCAGGCGTCGCTCGGCGGAGACTTCCAGGCGCTCTTCGTACGCGCGGAGGACATCCCGGAGTTCGTCGCCGACGGCGCCGCCGACATCGGCATCACCGGCCGCGACCTGGTGAGCGAGTCCGGCCGCGAGATCGCCGAACTCCTCGACCTCGGCTTCGGCCGCTGCCGGCTGGCCGTTGCCGTCAAGGACGAGAGCGGGGTCCGCGAGATCGGCGACGTCGCCCCGGGAACGCGCGTGGCGACTTCCTTCCCCCGGCTCACCGAGCGCTTCTTTCGCGACGCCGGCCGTGAAGTGACCGTCGTCCCCGTCTCGGGCGCGGCGGAGATCGTGCCGCACCTCGGCGTGGCCGACATCATCGTCGACCTCGTCTCGACCGGCTCGACGTTGCGGGTGAACGGGCTTCGCGAAATCGCGACCGTGCTGGAATCGAGTGCGCTCCTGATCGCGCGCCCCGACCTCCTCGCCGACCCCGAGGGCCGACGCAGAGCCGAAGAACTCGCCGCGGCACTCGAGTCGGTGCTCCGCGCCCAGGACAAACGCTACCTCATGGCCAACATCCCGCGTAGCGCACTCGCGGAGTTGAAGCGTGTCCTGCCCGGACTGAACGGCCCGACGATCGTGGATGTCATGGATTCTGGAGAGATCGTCGCCGCCCACGCCGTCGTCGACCGCCGCGACGTCTACCGCGTGATCGCCGACCTGAAGGCGATCGGCGCGACCGGGATCCTGCTCACCCGCATCGAACGACTCATGCCCTGAAAAGGGCGAGCGCGTGGGTTCTCCCCACACACCCGCCCCCGCCCGCGCCCGACAGGGCGCCTTCCCGCCGGCGCAGCCGGCCCCCCCGCGCCGCGACGCGGCGCCCTCCCGCTGCCGCCAGGAAGCTCTCCTGCGCCGCCCAAGCGGTGCCCTCCCGCCGGCCGAGGCCGGCCCTCTACATCTTCTCCAGCGCCTTCAACTGCAGGCTGTTCGCGATCAACCGCTCCAGCGTGCCCTTGCTCGTGCACTTCACCGGGTGGGAGCTCACCGAACGCGGCCGAGCCGAGCCTTCGACCCGCGTCTCGACGCGCGTGTCGCTGCCCTCCGGGATCACCTGCGTCACTACGGTCATCGTGACCGCGTAGAACAGTGCGTTCGGCCCTTCCGGCTTCGAGCCGCAGTCGAAGTACTCCGCGAGTGTCCTCCCGGCGATCCGTCGCGGCATCTGCAGGTTGACCACGCCGATCTGACGGGAGCGTGAGTCGGCCATGTTGGCCGGCAGGTCGATCGATTCATAGACCGCGGGGAGCACCTCCCACGCCGCCGCCGGCGTCGCGGTGATCATGTGCACGGTCGTAGGTGAATCCCGATCGAACGTCTGGATCTCGATCGCTCCCGTGGGCGTCTCGATCCGGTGGGTGCGCGGACTGCCCACGTCCGAGGAAAGACTCGGCGCGCCCGAGCCGCACGCGGCCACGAAGAGAACGAGAAGCAGGCCACCGAACCGGCGCATGATACCTCCAGGCAACGGGTGAATGAGGCGACGGCGCCTTGGACTCACTGCGCCTACGCCGCCTCGATTTCATCCAAATGGTTTACGATCCGGCCGACGAGGCCGTACTCCTTCGCCTCCTGGGCATCGAGCCAGAAGTTGCGATGGGTGTCCTTCTCGATACGCTCGATCGGCTGACCCGTCTGGCGCGCGAAGATCTCGTTGATGCGCTTACGCATCTTCAGGATCTCGCGCGCCTCGATGTCGATGTCGGCCGCCGTGCCGCCCACACCGCCCGCGGGCTGGTGCAGCAGGAAGCGCGTGTTCGGCAGGCAGTAGCGGTCCTCCAGCGGCGCCGCGACGTAGATCAGCGCGCCCGCACTCGCCACCCACCCGGTCCCGATCATCCGGATGCGCGGGCGCAGGAAGCGGATCAGGTCGTGGATCGTGTCGCCGGATTCGACGTGGCCGCCCTGGGAGTTGATGAAGACCGTGATCGGATCATCGGACTCCGTCGACATCGCCACGAGTTGTGCCATCACGTCCGCGGCCGTCCGCTGGTTGATCTCGCCTGCGATGATCAGCGTGCGCGCCCGGAAGAGGCGCTCGCGCAAGGCATCGGTAAGGGCGGCGGGAAGTGCATTCAACGGCTGGTTCTCCGGCATGGCATGCTCCGATGGATGGTGGACTCTGACCTGTCTGTCGCTGAAATGCCGCCCGTCGGCACCGCCTCAGACGCCGGGATCCTTCAACCGGTCCAGGAATTCCTTGCGCGCCTTGGCGACTTTGGGCGCGACGACCGCC
>CALKIP010000103.1 GCA_937995995.1 uncultured bacterium | reverse complement strand
CGAACCTTCCGTGGCGGAGTTGAACGAAGCCGTCGGCGCGTACCCGACCAGTCTGCACCTGCTGCGCGACACCGTCGTCGCGGCGGGCCCACGCTTGATCGTCGCCCTGGGCACCGTCGCACTGCGGAGCACCCTCGCGGCACTACGCCTGGAGGAGGCACGCCGTGGGCGCGGCGGCCGCTTCACCCTCCCCGGTCCTTCGCGCCTCGAGAATGCCGGCCTGGTCCGCGGCCTCGCGGTGGCGTGGCCCGCCACGGAGCCGGCGGACGAGGCGTTTCTCGCCGCCTGGAGCGACGCCTGGGGAGCAGCCCCACTCCCGCACGTCCTCTGGCTCACGCACCCGTCGGCACAGAACATGTCGCCGTTTGCCGGGGCCGAGACCTCGTTTCACACGCGCATGCTCGAGGCGCGTGATGCACTGCGCCGCGCCGCGAGCGATGTACTCGGCCGAGAGCTTCCGAAGTTTCGGACACGGCCGCCGGAGACGGGGATCTATGCGCTACCCGAGTGGCGAGAGCGGATCCACCCGCGCCACGCACGGCTGGACGAGTTGTGGAGAGCGAAGGGTGTGTAAGCCACCAAGTGTATCGGTTGCCTCAAATCGTGTTCTGCTTTACCGTTAGAGACATGGTACTCTACGCACGCGTGCCCCTCCGGCAAAGGATTCCGACGGTGCTCGTCCGGCTCGCCACGGACGAGGGCGAGGTGGCGTTCCGCGCGCGCTGGAAACACTCGCCTCTCGACCTGCAGCGCAGCATCCTCTTCCGCCTGCGCCAGGGCAGCTTGCTGTGGTTCGAGGACGAATGGGGCCACGCCCTCTGCTTCAGGCCCGAGAAAGTGTGGGGCGCCATCGTCGACGGCCGCTGATTCCAGCGACTCGCGCGCTCCGCGCGCCGAGTCCTTGGCCCACGCCGTCCTCGCCGGCGTTGCTCCTCCCGAATCCCGAACGCCGCCCCCGTCGCGGTGCAGGAGGTGAAGCGCCCGCAACCGTCATCAGCGCCTCCCCATCTCCCTCTCCGGCACGGTTTGCAGGTAGAGCCAGAGCGCACGAATCTCGTCATCCGTCATCTGCGCCGTGGCGGCCCAGGGCATACGAGGATCGATCAAGCTGCCATCCGGCCGACGTCCTTCGCGCATCGCCCTGAAGAAATCGTCTTCCGTCCAGGCGCCGAGCCCGGTCGGCGTGAGATTGGTCGCGTGGGGGAAGTCAGGGGGTGTACCGATCACCGGCCCACCGGACAACCCCATCCCATGGCACCCCTTGCACCCCGTGGTCATGGCGAGGTACTCACCGTACTCGACGGTGGGCCCCGGCCTGCCCGGTTCGATCCGCGGTCCGTCGTGGTCGATGATCTCGACGGGGAGCAGCTCGCGCATGCGTCCCGTGGCGTACAGCACCCGTGCGACGGGCCCCACACGGTTTTCCGGAATGATGCGATCGATCGGAGGCAGACGTTTGAGGTATGCGATCAGCGCGCCGAGATCCTGATCGCTCAGGTGGAAATACTCGTGTGAAGGCATGATGAGGAGCGGCCGTCCGTCGGGACCGATGCCATGACGGATGGCGCGAACGTAGTCCTCGTTGGAGTAGTCCTCTCCGATCCCGCCCGCTCCGCGCGTCAGGTTGGCTCCGCTGATGCGACCGAAGGCAGGGTCGTCGACCATCACCATCCCGCCCAGGTCGGGGGCGTGACAATCCACGCATTTCGACAGAACGTGGGCCACGCGGCGGCCACGCTCGATCCCGACCGCATCGTCCGGAACCGTGATGTTTTCCACCTCGATGTCATACGAGCGAGCCATGCTCAAGCCGGTGATGCCGTACGCGCCGCCACCGGCCAGCGTCACGACGACGAGGCCGGCGACGAGCGCCATACCGATCCGTCGCAGCCACAGCTTCATGAGAGAGCTCCTGGACGCGGATTCGGACCGACCACGCTCTCGATTCGCTCGAGGCGTTCCGGACGGGCTCAAGGATTCTGCGCTGTGGGCGCTAGCGCAAGGATTTTCTCGCGAGCGGAGCTGTGTGGCTGGATTCGGGCTCGATGCTCAGAACGTCCAGCGGAAGCCGAGGATGGGAAGGAGCGGCAGCGACGCGAGAGGGTCGGGCTCGCTCCCGTCGCCCGGCGCGTGATAGAAGAGCGCGTCCCGACGATCGAGTGCGTTCAGCACCATGAGATAGGGTGAGAAGATGACCTCGCGACTCCCCCACTCCATTGTCCAGGGGTGCGATACCTCGAGGTCGAGGCGGAGGTACGGCTCCTCGGGTCTGGACGCGGCGTACGGCGGCGCTCCGGTGGTAACGCTCACCAAGTCCGTGCCATTGGAGAGCCGAGGCGAATCGGGCGACGAAAAGGGCTGCTCGGCCACGAAGTCGACCTGTGGGATCGCCGTGTATGGCAGGCCCGCGCCATAGGCGACGCGAACACCGAACTGCCCGCGCGCACCGATCGGCCCCTTGAGGCCGACGCTCAGGAGCTGACGTCCGGAGAAGCTGTCCCCACCTTCCCGTCCCAGGTCGGCCCAGACCCAACTGAGCGAGTAGCCGAGCCACCCGGTGACGCGCCCCTCGCCTCGACGCACCCAGAGATCCACGCCGGATGCCCGGGCACCGGCCGTCGTCCTGCCCTGATCACCGCCCTTGGCAATGAGCGACGTCTCCTGTGGCAAGTCGTCGAAGTCCTTGTAGAATCCTTCGATCCCCAGCCGCAGCCCTTCTCCGAGATCCTGGTCGAGCGCCAGAAGCAGGTGTGACGCACCGGCGAGGGTCAGGGGCGGCGGTACGTAGACGGATGCGAGCGTTGAATCGGCGCCGTACGGCTCGGACGCGCGGATGAACTGCCTGT
Source organism: uncultured bacterium (assembly GCA_937995995.1). Lineage (GTDB taxonomy): Bacteria > Gemmatimonadota > Gemmatimonadetes > Longimicrobiales > RSA9 > CALBZE01. The sequence goes on along the minus strand of CALKIP010000103.1, from coordinate 375 downwards.
AGCGTCCCGCCGCAAGCGTGAGCGACGCCCGGTCCGAGGCCAGCCACGTCACCGAGAGTCGAGGTGCCCCCCGTGGGACGCCATCGGTAGAGAAGACGTCGACGCGGCCACCGCTCCGGATCCGCCAGCGCTCAGCGGGCTGCCAGTCGGCCTCGAGGTACGCACCGGCGACCTGTCCCTCGGCCGAAGTCTCGAGCAGCATCGCATCGGCGGTCCTGAGCGCCGGGCTCACGCTGTAATCGAGCATGATCCGCTCAAACGAAAGGCCGTAGTCGAAGCGCGCCGCGCCTCCATCTCGGGTGAGGTCGGCCGCCATGCGCATGCGTCGCGCACGAGCATCGGCCAAGTTCCCTCGGTATGGGCGCCGCGCCGAGT
>CALKIP010000102.1 GCA_937995995.1 uncultured bacterium | reverse complement strand
GCCTTCGAGGCCGAGGGCAATTACGTGCGCATCGTCGACGGGGAGAGCACGCACCTGATCCGCGAGTCGCTGCGCGCTCTCGAGGAGCGGCTCGACCCCGAGCGCTTCCTTCGCATCCACCGCAGCACCATTGTCCGGATCGACCGCATCATCCAGCTCGAGCCGCTCTTCCAGGGCGAATATCGGGTCACACTGCGTGGCGGGCGGCAGGTACGCTCCAGCCGGCGACACCGCGCACGACTGCACGAGGTGCTGGGCATCGAGTGATGTGGACCCGCCGTCGAGCGGGTCGCATCGACGGCGGGGATCAGGAATGAAAACGGAGTCGGGGCTGCTTCGGATTGCGGCTTGCCGGCCCCTCGGCGCTGGCGTGCGACCTACGGGTTCACGAGCAGTCGAGGACGGACTTTCGCTCCTCGAATGCGATGTCGCCTTCGGTGCGCGGGACACGGACCGCCACGACCGGCTGCGTCAATACAGCGGTCGTCATGCACGAGGCGCCGGGCGACGTCTCACGCACCACGACGCGAAGGCCGGCGTCCGTCTGCTCGACCTCATCCACGTCAATGGCGTAGCCGCCACTCGACCGCTCGCCCATCGAGGCGACGACGATGACGCTCTCCTCGAAGTTCACGGCGGGTAGCTCGGGCACGGGCCGCAACGGCGCGTAGACCCGGGCCCAGAACGCGCCCCATTCCTCCTGGGAGCGGATCACATCACGCTTTCGCTCCGTCACCCCGGTGTTCAACTCGCGAACCAGCGTGTCCACTCGCTCCACGGGAAGCTGTGTTGCGCTGCCGACCGGCGGCTCGGTCGCCTCCTGACGCGCACAGGCCAGGACGAGCGCCGTGGCCGCGATGAAGCCGAGAAGCTGGATCGAGTTGCTGCGCATGACACGCACCTCCAGATCGGAATGACTCTCTTCCTCAGCGGGGGGCGGCGCCGTTACACGGGGATCCCTCGGCGTCCGCACGATGGCGAGGCAGGTACAGCGTGAAGATCGAGCCCTCGTCGAGTCTGCTCCGCGCCGACAGGTCGCCGCCCATGGCGCGGGCGAGTTCGCGGCTGATCGCGAGCCCCAGCCCCGCACCCTCGTGGTGGCTCGTCAGCGTGCGGCCGACCTGTACGAACGGCTCGAAGATCGTCTCCAGCTTGTCGGGCGGAATGCCGATCCCGCTGTCGCTCACCTCGAGGACCGACTGGTCGCCCAACACGTAGTAGCGGACCGCCGCAAAGCCGCCATCCTCCGTGTACTTGACCGAGTTGGTCAACAGATTCAGCAGGATCTGCTCGACCCTCGGCTGGTCGGCGAGTGCGACCACGGACCGATCCTCCGACTGCGGCCACTCGATGACGAGATTCTTCGCGGCCGCCTGCGGCTCGATCATCGGGCGAACGGCCGCCACGACATCGGCGAGCCGGACCGGCGCACGGTCGTACGTTACCCGTCCCGCCTCCATCTGGCTGAAATTGAGTAGATCCGTGATCAGCGCGAGTAGATGCTGTTGACTCGCACGGATTCGATCGAGCGCGTTCCGCTGCGATTCGTTGATCGGCCCCTGGATCCCGAGCGAGAGCAGGTCCGTGTAACCGCCGATCGCGTTCAGCGGCGTGCGAAGTTCGTGCGACATCGCGGCCAGGAACTCGCTCTTGGCGCGGCTGGCCGCCTCCGCCTCCGCCACCCGGCGGGCGTCGTTGAGCGCCCGGACCTCCGCGACACGCCGTTCCGTGAGGTCCCGCGTCACCTTGGCGAAGCCGATCAACTCGCCATCCTCGCCGCAGAGCGCCGTGATGATCGCGTTTGCCCAGTAGGTGGTGCCGTCCTTGCGCACCCGCCACCCTTCATCCTCGAAACGGCCGGTCTCGGCAGCCACGGCGAGTTCCGTCTCCGGCTTGCCCTTGGCCAGATCCTCGGCGGGGTAGAATACCGAGAAGTGACGCCCGAGGATCTCTTCCCGGGTGTAGCCCTTGATCCGCTCCGCACCGCCGTTCCAGCTCGCGACCCGGCCCTCGGGATCGAGCATGAAGATGCCGTAGTCCTTCACGCTCTGGACCAACATGCGGAACCGCTGCTCGCTTCGACGCAACGCCTGCTCCGCACGCATCCGCTCCGTCAGGTCGCGGGTCACCTTCGCGAAGCCGACCAACGTGCCGGTGTCGTCGCGCAGCGCCGTGATCACCACGTTCGCCCAGAAGCGCGTGCCGTCCTTGCGCAGGCGCCAGCCCTCGTCCTCGTAGCGCCCCTCGGCCGCGGCGATCCCCAGTTCGTACTTCGGGTACCCCGAGGCTACCGCTTCTTTCGGATAGAAGATCGAGAAGTGCCGGCCGACGATCTCTCGGGCGTCGTAGCCCTTGAGCCGCTTCGCGCCCGCGTTCCAGGTGATGATATGGCCCGTGCTGTCGAGTGCGAAGATCGCGTAGTCGCGAACGGTGTCGACCAGGAGCTTGTGGATGTCCGCGATCTGGTGGCCGACTTCGACGGACCGGAGGGCTTCGGGATAGACCGCATCGTCGCGGTGGTCAGTATGAAGTGGATCTTGTCGATCCCCCGTCATCATGGGCTCCTCGCTCGGCTTTCACCTCAGCGACAGGAGGACGGAACGGCCGCTCTGCACACCTCAGGTCGCCAGCCAACGTACAGTACACGCCGGATGCGGGAAAGGGGCGCACCCGGCTTCGCTTGTCGATACACTCCGCAAACGATACTTTCCGACGAATCCCCTAAGTCGATCGGCGCCTACGGCCGGGCCCGCCCGCGGCCATACTGCGCCATCGTCAGCGCATCGGCATACACGGTCGGCTTCACCGCCCGACGTCACCGCCGAGCTCCGTACCCGTCATCCGAGGAACCATGATCGACTCATTGCGTAAGCGTTCCGGGCGCCCGTCACGGAAAGTTTGTGCCGCGGCGGAAAGTGCCGGCCTGGACCATTCTGCCACGGCCGTGCGCAGCTTCCGCCGCGCCCTCGTGTGTTGCGCCGCGGCCACAGCAGTCGCACTCGCTTCGGCCATGCCACTCGGCGCACAGGATTTCTCCATCGAGGAGATCCTCTCGCCCGCCTTCCCCTATGACCTCGTCTCCGCACGCTCCGCCGAGCGCATCGCGTGGATCGAGTACGAGCGCGGCGTACGCAACGTCTACACGGCCGAGGCGCCGGACTTCGAGCCGGTCCGACTGACCGACTTCACCGAGGACGACGCCATCGACCTCACGGGTCTCCAGATCTCCGACGACGGCTCCGTCGTCGTCTTCATCCGCGGCCACACCCCGAACCGCGAGGGCTGGATCGCCAACCCCTCGAGCGATGCCGATGGCGCCGAGCGCGCCGCCTGGGCCGTGCGCACGAGCGGCGGCAAGGCATGGCGCATCGCCGAGGCATGGAACCCCGTCCTCTCGCCCGACGGCGAGTGGATCGCCTACACCAGGGGCGGCCAGATCCACCGCGCACCCGTCGACCCCGAGGCGCTCGAAGACTTCGACCCCGACACCGCGCGCCCGCTCGTCACCGCCTTCGGCCGCAACGCCGGGCCCGTCTGGTCGCCCGACTCGAAGCGCATCGCCTTCACGAGCCACCGCGGCGATCACGCCTTCATCGCCGTCTACGACACCGAGTCCCACACGGTGCGCTACATGTCGCCCAGCGTCGACCACGACGGCTCGCCCGCCTGGTCGCCCGACGGCTCCAGGGTCGCCTTCGTGCGCCGGCCCGGCACGCCCTTCGGCCCGCCGCCCAACCAGCCGTGGTGGCGACGCAGCCCCGAGCCGGACACGGCGCTCCCCGATGGGATCCGCAAGGCCGGCTTCCTGGGTGGCCACACTCTCGAGCTCTGGATCGCCGATGCGACCACAGGTCAGGGCCGACGCGTCTGGCACACGTGGCCCGGAGAGGAGCGCTTCACCGACATCCGTGGCCTCCACTGGGTCGACGGCCACCTCCTCTTCCGTTCCGAGCCGGGCGAGTGGGAGGGCCACCTCTACGCGGTCTCGGTCGAGAACCCCGCCCGCGAGCCGGTCGAGCTCACGCCCGGCGCGGGCTTCGTCGAGGACATCGCCTTCTCCGCCGACGGGCGCACCCTCTACTACACGGCCAACATCGGTGACATTGACCGCCGCCACCTCTGGCGCACACGGATCGCCGGCGGCACGCCCGAGCAGCTCACCGTTGGCGACGACATCGACACGCACCCTGCCGTCCTGGCCTCCGGCGAGCGCGTGGCCGTGCTGCGCGCCGGCGCCCGTGACCCACTCGCCGTGGCCCTCCTCGATCTCGACGGCGGCGCGACGCGGATGGTCACGCAGCCGTCCGACGATTTCCCGCGCGACGGGCACGTCGTCCCACAGAACGTCGTCATCACCGCCGAGGACGGCGTGCGCTTCCACGCGCAGCTTTTCCTGCCGCCGAACATGAAGGCGGGCGAGAAGCGCCCGGCCATGCTGTTCCTCCACGGGGGGCCGCGCCGGCAGATGCTCCTCGGCTACCACTACAAGCACTTTTATCACATGTCCTACGCGATGAACCAGTACTTCGCGAACAAGGGCTATGTGACGCTCTCGATCAACTTCCGCAGCGGGATCGGCTACGGCACCGCCTTCCGCGACGTGCCGGACCGCAACCGTCGCGGCAACTCCGAGTATCGCGACGTCCTCGCGGCCGGGAAGTACCTGCAGTCGCACCCCTCGGTCGACGCGGAGCGGATCGGCCTCTGGGGCCTCTCCTACGGCGGGATCCTCACCGCCCAGGGACTCGCCCGCAACTCCGACATCTTCAAGGCCGGCGTCGACATGGCCGGCGTCCACGACTACGGCGACGTCAACGACCCCGAGAGCATCGTCTTCCAGTCATCGCCCATCGCCGCCATCGATTCCTGGACCTCGCCCGTCCTCCTGATCCATGGCGACGACGACCGCAACGTCTCCTTCTCGCAGACCGTCGGTCTCGTCCAGCTCCTGCGCGCGCGCGGCATCCCGCACGAGCTGATCGTCTATCCGGACGACGTGCACGAGTTCATGTTCTTCTCGCGCTGGATCGAAGCGTTCGAGGCGACGGACGACTTCTTCGACCGCTGGCTGCTGGGCGGAAGAGGCATCGCGGACAAGTGATCCGACACCGACTCCGAGCCCGACTCCGACTCCGGTGTTCGGGCTCGAGTTCGGCCCGGAGACGAGCCCGGGCTCGGATTCGGGCTCATACTCGTTTTCCGGAGCAACTGACCCACCACCAGGAGACTCCATGAACCGTCATCTCAGAAGCCTTGCCATCGCCACCCTCCTCGCCCTCCTCACCGCCTGTGGCGCGGGCGGTGCAGCGGAGTACGATGTGGTCATTCGCAACGGCACCCTCTACGACGGCAGCGGCGAGGCCCCGGTCCGGGGCGATGTCGCGATCCGCGGCGACAGCATCGTCGCCGTGGGCGACATCGGCGCGGCCCGCGGCGAACTGGAGATCGACGCCACCGGGCTCGCCGTCGCCCCCGGCTTCATCAACATGCTGAGCTGGGCGAACGTCTCGCTGATCGAGGACGGCCGCTCCCAGGGCGACATCCGCCAGGGCGTGACTCTCGAGGTCTTCGGCGAGGGCTCTTCGATGGGGCCGCTCAACGAGGCGATGAAGCGGGAGATGCTCGAGCGTCAGGGAGACATCAAATACGACGTCGCCTGGACCACGCTCGGCGAGTACCTCGAGCACCTGGTCGAGCGCGGCGTGTCGACCAACGTGGCGTCGTTCATCGGCGCGACGACCGTGCGGATCCACGAGGTCGGCTACGAGGACCGCCCTCCGACAGCCGAGGAGCTCGCGCGAATGCAGGATCTCGTGCGTCAGGCCATGGAGGAGGGCGCGCTCGGCGTCGGCTCGTCGCTGATCTACGCGCCGGCCTTCTACGCCGGCACCGACGAACTCGTGGCGCTGGCCTCCGCCGCGGGCGAATACGGCGGGATGTACATCTCGCACATGAGGAGCGAGGGCCACCGCCTCCTCGAGGCGGTCGACGAAGTGATCGAGATCGCGCGACGCGCAGGCGTCCCCGCCGAGATCTACCACCTCAAGGCGGCGGGCGAGGAGAACTGGGGGAAGATCGACCGGGTCGTGGAGAAGATCGAGGCCGCCCGTGCCGAGGGGCTTCGCATCACCACCGACATGTACACCTACACCGCAGGCGCGACCGGGCTCGATGCCGCCATGCCGCCGTGGGTCCAGGAGGGTGGCCACGACGCGTGGGTCGAGCGGCTCAAGGATCCCCGGATCCGCCGCCGCGTCGCCCGCGAGATGAAGACACCGACCGACGAGTGGGAGAACTTCTACGTCGCCGCCGGCTCGCCCGACCGCATCCTCTTCGTCGGGTTCCGACAGGATTCGCTCCGCTATCTCACGGGCAAGACGCTCGCCGAGGTGGCCGAGATGCGGGGGCAGGATCCGGTCGAGACGGCCATGGACCTCGTCATCCAGGACGACAGCCGTGTGAGCACGGTCTACTTCCTGATGTCCGAGGAGAACGTCCGCAAGCAGATCGCGCTGCCGTGGATGAGCTTCGGCTCCGATGGCGGGTCGTATGCCACCGAGGGCGTCTTCCTCAACTCGAGCACGCACCCGCGCGCCTACGGCAACTTCGCCCGCCTCCTCGGCAAGTACGTCCGCGACGAGCAGGTCATCCCGCTCCAGGACGCGATCCGCAAGCTGTCCGCGCTGCCGGCGGAGAACCTCGGCATTCGACGCCGCGGCCGCCTCGAGCCCGGCTACTTCGCCGACGTCGTCGTCTTCGATCCACTCGAGATCCGCGACAACGCGACCTTCGAGGATCCGCACCAGTACGCGACCGGGATGCGGCACGTCTTCGTGAACGGGGTGCAGGTGCTACGCGATGGAGAACACACCGGGGCCACGCCGGGACGGGTGGTCCGGGGTCCGGGTTGGACGGGATGGGAGGGGGAACCGATCGCGGCGGGGAACCCCTGAGCTCCTCGCCGCGGCGGCTTCCGGCAAAGGCGGGGCACTCATGCCCCCGCGCCCCGTGGGCGCTTGCGCCGCTCCTAGCGGCGCTTGCGCATGGCGCGGAGCTGACGCCGCCTCGCCTCTGCCGCCTTCCTCTTCTTGCGCTCGCTCGGCTTCTCGTAGAACCGCTTCTTCTTCATGTCACGGAAGCGGCCCGAGCGCAGCATCTTCCGACGAAACTGCTTCAGACCCCAGTCGAGTCGATCGTTCTCGTTCAGGAGGACCTCAACCATTGACGCTCCTTTCTTCCGGTGAAACGAAACGGGACCTGGACACGCGCCCAGATCCCTTTCCGCTGGTCCACAGCGCCGGCGCGCGTCGCCGGCCGCATGAAATCATGTAACCTAATGTAACACTTTGTGTCCCTTGAGTCCAGCCGTGAAAGGGCCGACCTTCGGCCGGCGGGAGGGCGCCCTGCAAGCGCGGGAGGGCTGTCTGGTGGTAGCGGGAGGGCTGCCTTTGGCAGCGGGAGAGCGCCGAGGGCGCGGGAGGACCGCTTCGCGGGGGGGATGGGGTTCGCATCCGCGCTCGCCCGATCGACGGTTTACCGCCTGCTGGCTGGCCATGGGACTCGGCGAAGCATAGGTTCAAAGAACAGGGTAACACGGTGGTGCAGCGGGGTTGTGGAGTCGGGGCCTTGTCTCGCAACAGCGCGAAACTCCGGGGTACGCACCCTGCGTGGACCGTACACATGAAAAACCCGCGCTTCGGGCAGTATCGGGCGCGGGTTTGCGTTTTTTGATTCGCATTTGTTCGGCCCGGGAGGCCGATTGTCTACAGAAGCTGCAGGTCGTGCCGGTGCCGGAGCGCCGGCGTCCGGTGTGGGTCGGACGCTGCGCGCGCTCCGGCACCGGAATTTTCGTCTGTTCTTCATAGGCCAGGGCGTGTCGGTCATCGGCACCTGGATGCAGCAGGTGGCGATGAGCTGGCTCGTCTATCGCCTGACCGGCTCGGCGTTCATCCTCGGGATGGTCACCTTCATGGCGAACATCCCGTCCTTCATGCTGGCGCCGTTCGCGGGCGTGTTGGCGGACCGCTTCGACCGCTACAGGATCGTCATGACCACGCAGACGGTGGCCATGGTGCAGGCGACGACCCTCGCGGCCCTCGTCCTGACCGGCGTGATCGAGGTGTGGCACATCCTGGTGCTCGCCGGCGTGATGGGCATGGTCAACGGCTTCGACGTCCCGGCGCGGCAGTCGCTGCTGGTGCGGCTGGTCGACGGCCCCGGCGACCTCGCGAACGCGATCGCGCTCAACTCGTCGATGTTCAACGGCGCGCGCCTGGTCGGCCCCGCACTCGCCGGCGTCCTGGTCGGGATGGTCGGCGAAGGCCCCGTCTTCGCGATCAACGCGGCGAGCTACCTGGCGGTGCTCGGCGCACTCATGGCGATCGACGTGGAGGGCGGCGCGCCGGCGGCGGAGCGGCCGACGGTATCGATGCTGAAGACGCTGCGCGAGGGCTTCGCCTACGCACTCGGCTTCCTGCCGATCCGCTCGATCCTGCTCCTCCTGGCCATGCTCAGCCTGGTCGGGATGCCGTACCTCACGCTCATGCCGGTCTTCGCGAGCGACGTGCTCGGCGGCGGCCCCGGCATGCTCGGCTTCCTCATGGGCTCGGCCGGCCTCGGCGCGCTGACCGGCGCGCTGCACCTGGCCTCGCGCACGACCGTCCGGGGGCTCGGCAAGCTGATCGGCTTCTCGTCCACCCTCTTCGGCATCGGCCTCATCGCCTTTTCGTTCTCACAGATCGCGTGGCTCTCGATGCTCCTGCTGCTCGTCACCGGGTTCGGGATGATGGTGACGACGGCGTCGATGAACACCGTCCTGCAGACCGTGGTCGACGAGGACAAGCGAGGGCGCGTGATGAGCCTCTACACCATGGCGTTCATGGGGATGGCGCCGATCGGCTCCCTCTTCGCCGGGTGGTTGGCGCAGCGGATCGGCGCGCCGGCCACGGTCGCACTCGGCGGCGTGGCCGTCATCTCCGCTGCGGGGCTCTACATCCGGCACTTCCCCGCCGTTCGTGACGAGGTTCTGCCGATTTACGAGCGCCTCGGCATCCTCCCCGAGGTCGCGAAGGGACTCCACAGCGCGACGGAGCTACGTCCGAAGAGCTGAGGGCGACACCCGCTGCGCGCACAGCGGGTGTCGCCCCGTCACCCACTCACCTCACCCTCACGCCGCCTCCAGCTTCACCCGCCGCGGCTCCCGTAGCTTCACCGCCTGTTTTCCCGTGATCAGCCGCATTCCCCGGCTGTGCACCACATACGCCCACGCCCACTGGATCATGACGACCAGGCGGTTGCGGAAGCCGATCAGGTAGAGGATGTGCACGAAGACCCAGACGAGCCACGCAGGGAGGCCGCTCAGCCGGAGGCCGGCGAGTTCGGCGACGGCGGCGGCCCTGCCGATCGTCGCCAGGCTACCCTTGTCGCTGTAGCGGAAGGTCGGGCGCGGGCGTCCTGCCAGGTCCGCCTGGATCGCACGGGCCACGTACCGGCCCATCTGCATCGCCGCAGGCGCAACGCCGGGCACCGGCTTGCCGTCCTGCTCGACGGCGGCCAGATCCCCCGCCACGAAGACCTCCTCGCGGCCCGGCACGTTGAGGCCGGGCGTCACCTTGACCCGGCCCGCGCGGTCCAGTTCGGCGCCGAGTTCCGCGCCCAGCGGTGAGGCGGCGACGCCGGCGGCCCAGAAGACGTTGCCCGCCTCGACCACCTCGTCGCCGATGCGGACGGCGCCCTCGTCGATCTCGGTGACCCGCTCGCCGGTCCGCACCTCCACGCCGAGCCGCTCGAGCTGGCGCCGCGCCCGCTCCGACAGCTCCGGCACGTAGCCCGGGAGCACGCGGTCCGTGCCCTCGACGAGGATGACGCGCGCCATCGACGTGTCGACGGAGCGGAAATCCTTCGGCATGACGTCGTTTGCGATCTCGGCCATGGCACCGGCCAGCTCGACGCCCGTGGGGCCGCCGCCGACGATCACGAAGGTGAGTTGACGACGTCGTGCGGCCTCGTCCGCCTCGCGCTCCGCCGCCTCGAAGGCCAGGAGGAAGCGGCGCCGGATCTCGACGGCATCGTCGATCGTCTTGAGCCCGGGCGCCAGCGGCTCCCAGTCGTCGCGGCCGAAGTAGGCGTGTGTCGCGCCCGTCGCCACGACGAGGTAGTCGTACTCGAGCTCGCCATCACGCAGCCGGACCACGCGTCGGTCGGCGTCCACGCCCACCGCCTCGCCCAGCCAGACCTGCACGTTCTTCTGGCGCTTCAGGATCGTACGGATCGGGCTCGCGATGTCGGCGGGAGAGAGCGACGCCGTCGCCACCTGATAGAGGAGCGGCTGGAAGAGATGATGGTTCCTGCGATCGACGAGAGTGATGCGGACCGGTGCATTGCGCAGCGCAGCCGCGACGCGCAGTCCTGCGAAACCGCCGCCCAGGATGACGACGTGGGGTGTCTTCTTTATCGACATAGCGGGAACCCGCCTTGCGCTCGCTGGTTCGAACTTGCGGGTCCCGTCGGTGGCGCCGCGTGCGCCGGGACGCCTACCGCTCGCTCGGGATCCGCAGGGTCTGGCCGGCTAGCACCCGCGAGGACCGCAGACCGTTCTCCGCCTTCAACGCCTCGACGGTCGTGCCGAACTTGCGGGCGATCGACCATAGACTATCACCCCGCCGCACCTCGTAGGTTTCCACCTCCGTGGCCGTGAGCCGCGCCTCGGGCCGCTCCGGCGCTTCCACCGACGCCACACGCGTCGCATCACTCACCGCCGCACCGCCGATGTAGCGAATGTAGGGCTTCGGAAAGAGCGCCACGTGATAGTGAGGCGGGCGCTGCTCGAGCGTGGCCTCCGCCACGCCACGGCGCTCCAGGTGCAGCAGCACGTCCTCCAGCCACTTGCTGCACTTCCGGTTCGTGCTCCGCCGAAGATCCACCGCCATCCCCGTCGGGTGCACCGACCGGCTCGAGGCGTTGCGTGGCTGCCTGGAGGCCGGACGGACCGAACTCGTCACCACCAGCCGTTCGCCACACGCCGCGTGGTACTGCCGGCCCAACCTTTCGAGGAAGATCTTGACCTCGGGCCGCGCGTACGGATACGACACCCGCGCCAGATCGAATTCCGGATTGTCACGAAGCGAGACGAGGAGCCCGGCCCTCACGAAACGCTGAACGTCGGAAGGATGCTGGAGGTAGCTGTAATTGTGAAGCTTGGCCTGGCGGTTCTGACGCGTCAGCGACGCGGCGGAGCCGCGCAGGCTCTGCGCCTCGGCCAGCGTGGCCGAAGCCGTGAGGACGGTCGCGAGGATCGCGAGGATGCGTGAGCGCATCGGCGTTCTTCTGCCTGAATCCACTCCTGCCCCACGCATCCGGGGTTCGCGCGGGTACGGACCTAGTGTGGCGCCTGAGCGTGATGGATGCAAGTGTGGGCGGTGGCGCCACATCCCGCCCCGATGTCCGCGCGTGCGTCGCGCCGGTCACACCAGCACCCGGGAGAGGAGGCCGACGACATCGAGCCGCGCGGATCCCGCCCGACGCTCCGGGCGGTGGACAGCGACTGGGCATACGACGAGGCCGGCCCCCGTGTAACCATACACGAGGGCCGGCCTCCTTCCGTCACTTCACTCGCGCGGCCAGGGCGGCAGGCGCGCGTTCTCCCGGACGCCACACAACGGCCGCCGCAACTTGCCCCGCGTCGGCCCCGCCACACCACGGCATGGCCGCGCCGCCGGATTCGCGCTACGACGCAGCGGCCTCCGCCGTGACCGTCGTCGCCTCCTCACCCTGCAGCCAGTACGAGAACCACTGCCGCAGGCGGCCCAGCCGGTCGACCAGCAGCCACGGCTCGCCGGTGCGCGACAGGTCGTGCGTCGAGCGCGGGTAGCGAACGAACTCGACCGGCACACCGTGCTTCTCGAGCGCGGCGAACCACTGCTCCGCATCCGTCATCGGCGTCCTGTGGTCCTCCTCCGACTGCACGATCAGCGTCGGCGTCTTCACGTTCCGCGCGTACCGAATCGGAGAGAGCGTGTCGTAGACCGCCGGGTTGTCCCACGGCTTGCCGAAGAACTCGAACTCGGTCAGCCCCTGGGCGTCCGAGCTTCCGTACCAGCTCCACCAGTTGCTGATCATGCGGTCGACCTGCGCGGCCTTGAAGCGGTCGGTCTTCGTCGTGATCCACGCGGTCATGAAGCCGCCGTAGCTGCCGCCGGTCACGCCCATGCGCGTCTCGTCCACATCCGGACGCTCGGCGACGATGTCGACCGCCTTCAGGATGTCCTTCATGTCGTCGCCGCCCCACTCGGCGCGCGTCGAATAGGTGAAGTCGGCGCCGTAGCCGCTCGAGCCGCGCGGGTTGGTGAAGAGCACCCACATCCCCGCGCCGGCGATGTTGTGGAACTCGTCGAACCAGTTCTCGCCGTAGCGCGAGTGCGGACCGCCATGGATGTAGAGGACGAGCGGATACTTCTTCCCCGGCTCGTAGCCGTAGGGCTCCATGAGCCACGCCTCGATCTCGCGCCCGCCCACCGACTCGTAGGTGAAGCGCTCGGCGGTGGGCCAGGCGATCTCGGCGTTCAGCGCGTCGTTGAAGCCGGTGAGCCGCCGCTCGTTCCTGCCATCGAGGTCGGCCACGAAGAGCTCCGTCGGACGGTCGATGCTGCTGGCGACGAAGGCGATCTTCTTGTTCTCGGCGCCTACACTCACACCGAAGAAGCGCCGCCGGCCGCCGATGACCTCCCGGACCTCGCCATCGAGCGAGACCTGGAAGACCGCATCCCGACCGCCCACCGCGGTGCTCATGACGATCCGGTCGTTCGAGATCCACGTGTAGCTGCGGCCGGGCTCGTACGGCCAGTCGCCCAGGAGGCTCCGGGGCTCGCCGCCCCGCACGTCGATCACGTAGAGGCGGTCCTGCCCGGTACGCACCCCATCGTCCGAGATGAAGGAGAGACGCCGGCCGTTCGGAGACCACGCGAGCGAACTCTCGTTGCCCATGAGCTCCGCCACCTTGCGCGGCTCGCCGCCATCGATCGAGACGATGTAGATGTCGACGTCGTTCCTCGGCGCCTCGTCGCGCTCCGCGTCGTACGGCAGCACGGCGATCGAGTCGCGCTCGGCCTGGACCACCGAGTCAGGCCGCAGTTCCCGGTCCGCCACGAAGGCGATCCACTTGCCGTCCGGCGAGACCACCGCGCCACGGTGCGAGTACGGCGTATCCGTGATCTGCACCTTCGCCGTGTCACCGAACGCCTGCACCCAGAGCTGGTCCGGCCGCCACTCACGTGGTTCCGCACGGTTCGGGACGAAACCCGGCCCGTTCCGCTTGTAGCCTAGATCCACGATGTGGCGCCCATCGAAGCGCTTCGGATCCAGTGGCTCCGTGATCGCGCCGTGCGGCGGCCGCGCCATCGGCGCCATCGACGCCCACGGGCTCGCCTTCTCGGGGCTTTCGCCCTCGCCCTCGCCCTCGCCTGTTTCATTCTCCAGCGGCGCCGTGAAGACGGCAAAGCGCGCATCCCGCGGCGTCGAGCCCCGTGGATACCCCTCCACCTGCACCGCCTCGCCCGCCGGCCGGTCCATCCGAAGCGCCCACGTCGAACCCTCGCCGCCAGGCCGGTTCGAGGTGAAGAACAGGTAGCGCCCGTCCGGCGACCAGCGCGGATTCGAGCTC
>CALKIP010000101.1 GCA_937995995.1 uncultured bacterium | reverse complement strand
AGAACTCCGCGAACGGCATCCCGCTGACCCGGTCGACGATCACGGCCATGAGATTGTAGCCGCTGTTGCTGTACGAGTACTGCTCGCCCGGGGCGAAGTTCAGCGCGCTCTGGCGGCTCAGGATGTCGAGGACGTGTGCGTGCGAGTGCGTCCGCTCACTGCGCCCCCACCCGGAGATCGCCGCGACGCTCCCCCAGTCGCGAAGCCCGCTGGTGTGCGTCATCAGATGACGGATCGGGATCGGCGTGCCGTAGTCCGGAAGCTCGGGCACGTAGGTCCGCACGTCGTCGTCGAGCGAGAGCTTGCCGTCCAGCGCGAGCAGGATGATCGCCGCGGCGGTGAACTGCTTCGAGACGGAGCCCGCCTCGAAGATCGTCTCCGTCGTGTTCGGCAGGCCGTGCTCGAGGTCCGCCATCCCGTAGGCGCGGGCCATGATGGTGCGCCCCTCGCGGCCTATGGCCACCGCGCACCCCGGGCTTTCGGGCGAGTCCCAGCGCGCGAACACGGAATCGAGTCGGGCCGCCGCGTCCGTGGCCTCCTGCGCCGCGAGCGCGGCCGGCATGACGGCAGGCGCCAAGAGGCTGACGGCCAGAGGAAAGACGTACGTGCGTACTCGCGCGAGCATCATGGCAACCGATCTCCGCAGGCGCCCGACCGATCCGGGCGGGTAGGCTGTGTGGCGACGGATGAAACGGGAAAACTGCGCTTCGGGCGTCGTTGCGTCAACGTGAGCGCGCTACACGTCCAACTCCGGACAGATGACGATGCGGGCCCGGTGCCGAGCGATCGGAGGCCTACTCGGGCACCGAGCCGTCGCGGCCGGCGTTCCCCCCAACGCCAATGCCCTCGAGACCCCGAATCAGTGGATGCACTCGTTCAGACCGGGAATGGCGGCTTACCGCCACCCGGCCCGAACGGCCCGCCGGGCCCACCCGGGCGCTGCCTCCGCGGCGCACGTCCGACGCGGCCGGTCTCGGAACGGCTGACGCGCCGCTCGGCGACGAGCGCCTCGAGGATCAATTCACACGCCGCGACCGTCGTTTCGGGCGAGGCGTCGTCGTCGAGGAGACGGGTAAAGCGGGCGGCGTCGAGGAGGCCGGGGACCGTGGCGAAGCCCTCGAGGCACGCCTCGGCCGCCGCGGAGTCGGAGAGCTGCAGCACGCCGCCCTCGTCGAAGTGGTCGACGACGTCGTCGAGCCGTTCCTCCGCCACCTCGCCGCCCCACGCGGCGAGCGTCTCGGATGCGGCCTGTGAGATCAGCTCCCGCGCGATCCGCTCCGCGCCGACCATCTCGCCCTCGTACTCGAGCTCCAGCTTGCCGGTGATGGCCGGGAGCGCGGCGTAGACGTCCGACGGCCGCGGCACGATCCGCTCCTCGCCGCAGACGAGTGCGCGCCGCTCGGCGTTGGAAACCGCGTTCTCCAGCACACTGATCGGCATGCGCTGACTCACGCCCGAGCGCTGGTCGATGCGCTTGTCCTCTCGGGCCAGGAAAGCGACGCGCTCGATCAGCTCGGCCACGAACGCCGGCACCACGACCGGAAGCCCGTCCCGCTCGATCCATGCCTCCTGGCGCGTGATCGCGAGCCCCGCGTCCACGCTCTCCGGGTAGTGCGTCACGATCTCCGCGCCCACGCGGTCCTTGAGCGGCGTGATGATCTTGCCGCGCGCCGTATAATCTTCCGGATTCGCCGTGAAGACGAGGAGGACGTCGAGGGGGAGGCGAACCGGATAGCCTTTGATCTGGACGTCGCCTTCCTGCATGATGTTGAAGAGCCCGACCTGCACCTTCCCCGCAAGATCCGGCAGCTCGTTGATCGCGAAGATCCCGCGGTTCGCACGTGGCAGGAGCCCGTAGTGGATCGTGAGCTCGTCGGCCAGCACGTGCCCGCCACGCGCCGCGCGGATCGGGTCGACATCGCCGATCATGTCGGCGATCGTCACGTCCGGCGTGGCGAGCTTCTCGACGAAGCGCGCCTCGCGCGGGACCCACGCGATCGGCGCGTCGTCGCCGTGCTCCTCGACGAGGATGCGGCCGTGCTTCGAGATCGGGCGCAGCGGATCGTCGTTCACTTCGCTGCCCGCGAGCACCGGGATCTCGTCGTCCAGGAGGTCGACGAGCTGGCGCACGATCCGGCTCTTCGCCTGACCGCGCAGCCCGAGGAGGATGAAGTTCTGGCGCGAGAGCAGAGCATTGACGACCTGTGGGATCACCGTGTCGTCGTAGCCGACGATCCCCGGAAAGAGCGGCTCCCCGAGCTCTAGCCGCCGGATCAGGTTCGCGCGGATCTCGTCCTTGACCGAGCGGGAAACGTACCCGCTCTGCTTCAGCTCTCCCAGCGAATTCGGACGGGCGATGGTGGTCGGCATGCTGGTGGGTTCCTCTGCGGTTGGAGGGTCGTGTTCGTGTTCTATTTCGCTGCTCTCACCGGCAGCCACGGTCCCGATACCGACTCCGACTCCGACTCCGGTCTTTGGGTGCCGGAACCGGCCCGTCCCCCGGTGTTCCGGGCTCGGTATCGGAGTCGGTATCGGACTCGGGTCCGAACCGGTGCAAGGACCGCCCTACGGGCGCGCCACGTCCCCGTCCACCACGATGGTGACGCCCTCGGCGGTGCGCACCAGGCGCGGCAGGATCGGCTCGACCGGCCGGCCGCGGAACGCAGACAGCGCCTCCCGGACGGAAGCAAACGGCGCGAGCGACTCGATCGTGGCGACGGTCGGGAAGACCATCGGCAGCTTCCCCGCGCGAAAACGCTCGAGCGCCTCGGCGGGCGTGAGCCAGATCGCCTCGGTCATCTCTCCTTCGTCGATGCACGCGTCGCAGCCGTCGGGCAGCCGTGCCAGGAAGAAGCGCGTGTCGTAGCGGCGCGGCTCGACGATCGGCGTGATCCAGTGCGCGCAGGCGACGACGTCGTCCAAGGCGAGCCGGAGGTCGAGTGCGGCGAGCACGTCGTGCAGCGTGGCGCGGTCCGAGAGGAGTGCCTCGCGCCACTCGGCGAGCGCGGCACCGCGCCCCGCGTCCGGCACTGGCCGGCCCGCCGCGTCGCGTGCAAGGAGCACGCCCGCTTCCTCGAACGCTTCGCGGACGGCCGCCATCCAGTAGGCGGCGGCGGGTTCGGCGGGGTGGCCGAGCCCGTCGGCGCGCTCGACGAGGCGCGGATCGGCGTCGGCGCCGTCGACGCGGCCGCCCGGGAAGACGAATGCGCCCGGCACGAAGCCGCTCGAGCGATGGCGTCGCATGAGCAGGATCTCGGGGCCGTGCTCGGCATCGCGCAGCAGGACGACGGTCGCGGCGGGGCGCGGGACGGGCGGCTCGGCGGGCGGATCGTCGATCCGCTCGGCGAAACCTTCGGGGAGGCGATCGGTCGGGATCACGAACATGGATGGAACGTAAGGGGGAGTGGTGACGGGGGCCAGGGCTCCGGACCTGCTACCCTTCCAGTTCGCGCGCCCTCTTCACCCACCCCATCACGTCGGCGGTGGTGATGATCCCCTCGAGGTGCCCGTCGCGCGTGACCAGCACGCGGCCATGGCCGGCCCCCTCCATCTTCTGGAGCACATCGCTCATGCGCTCGTCGGGGCGGACGGTCACGCCGTCCTCGGCCGGCGACATCGCGTCGCCTACGGTGCGGGTGGGCCACTCCTCACGCGGCACCTCCCTGACCTGCTCGAGCGTGATCAGCCCGAGCGGCTGGCCGTTGCGTGCCACCGGGAAGGCGTCGAAGCGCCGTCGCATGCAGTGTTCGTCGCCGAGTTCCTGCCGCGTGGGCTCCGGCCGCACGGTCTCGGGGTCGCGCGTCATGGCATCCTCCGCGCGCACCTCCGTGAGCACCTGCTGGAGCAGGTGCTGCTGATAGCTGGCGACGGCGGCGTTGCGCAGGAACCAGCCGATGAAGACGAGCCACAGCCCGCCCACGATGTTGCCGCTGAAGGCCGAGAAGAGACCGAAGCCGATGAGGAGGTAGGCCAGCCCCTTGCCGGCGTTGGAGGCCCAGCGCGTCGCCTTGGTGTAGTCGCCGCTGTACTTCCAGACGGCCGCGCGGAAGATGCGGCCGCCATCGAGCGGGAAGCCGGGGAGCAGGTTGAAGACGGCGAGCAGCACGTTGAGCAGCGCCAGGTACTGGGCGACGCCGATGATCGCCATGCTCCACCCCGCCCGGAACGAGACCCAGGCGATTGCCCAGAAGAGCCCGCCGAGCACCAGGCTCGTGAGCGGCCCGACGCCGGCGATCTGAAACTCGTCGCCCGCCGTCTCCGCCTCCATCCGCGTGCGCGACATCCCGCCGAAGATGAAGAGCGTGATCCCCTCGACCGGGATGTCCTTCGCCCGGGCGACGAGCGAGTGGGAGATCTCGTGCGCGATGAGCGACGCGAAGAAGAGGAGCGTGCCGATCACGCCCATCGCGATGTAGGCGAGGGTCGACAGCCCCGGGAAGTTCAGCGGAAAGACCGCGAAGGTGAACGTCCAGAGGATCAGGAAGAAGATGATGAACCAGGAATAGTCGATCCGGATCTCGAAGCCGAGGATCGATCCGAGTCGGAAATCGCGCATGCTGCCTCCGGTTGTGCCGCCCTGTGGGCGGCGGGAGAGCCCCCTGCGGGCGGGAGGTCTGCTACGCAGCGGGAGGGCGCCCTGCGGGCGCGGGAGAGCCGCTTCGCGGCGGGTGCACGCCGCCGGCCCCGCGAATCCCAAGGGCCCCGCCCCGAAGGGGCACTCCCGCCGGCGCTAGCCGGCCCTCCCGCTGCAGCGCAGCTCTCCCGCCGGTCCAAGGCCGGCACTCCCGCTGCATAGCAGCAATCCGGGCAAAGCCCGTTCCACTTCCCGCGCCGACTACCCTCCCAACGCCGCCGTCGCCGCCCTGATCTGCGCCGTTGCGATGTCGACGCGGGCGGCCAGGTCCTCGGCCTCACGACGGACGAGGTCGGCGTCGCCGGCCCGGATCGCCTCGGCGATGCTCGGCAGAGCGATCGTCGCGTAGCCGTTTCGGTAGTCGGCGGCGAAGATCAGGTTCCGGAACCAGGGCCGGTTGAGGAGGCCTTCGGGGCGGGAGAGTGAGCGCTCGACGCGCATGAGGTGCCGGTTCGCGGCGTCGAAGGGCGTCATTCCGTTGATTTCGGCGGCCTTGATGGGAGTGGAGAGTGCGGCGTCGCGCGCGGCGGCGAATTCTTCCGCCGCCTCGGCCATGCGCGCGAAAGCGGCATCGAGTGCGGCGAGGCCGGCGCCGCCGAGGCGGCGCATCCCGGCCTCGATCGCGCGAGGGTCGGCCGGGCCCCGCGGAGTTCCTGGGCCGGCGCTACGTAGTGGGAGGGGAGCCGCTCGGCGTTGGCCAGGCGCAGCGCCGTGATGGCCGTGATCTCGGCGGTCGTGGCGTGGTAGCGGAAGCCGGGATCGGCGTGCGCCGCCATCCACGCGTAGGTATCGTACGCGCCGTGGTACTGGGTGCCGTTGCCGCCGAAGCCCCAGCCGGCACTCGGGATCCCGAGGTGGTTGTAGAACGGTGCGAAGTCGCTTCCACCGCCGAGGTTGCCGAGCGGCACTTCGGCGGTGTCTTCCGGAATCATGCGCGCGCGCCAGCGGTCGTAGACCGTGCCGCCGGCGGGATCGGGGACCACGCGCGCGACGTCGCGGATCAGCGACTTGAGCGATGGTGCGGCACTCGCGCCGAAGTGCGGACCACCGGCCACGCCGTCCTGGTTCAGGTAGGCGACGGCCTTGGCGCCCAGCTCCTCGGCGAGTTCCTCGACCCACTCGACCGAACCGATCAGCCCCCACTCCTCGGCGTCCCAGGTGGCGAAGGCGATCGTGCGCCGCGGCGGCTGCCCGGCGCGTGCCAGCGCGGCCACGGTGCGTGCCGCAGCGAGCACCGCCGCGGTCCCGCTCACGTTGTCCGAAGCGCCGGCGTTCCACGCGTCGCGGTGCGCGCCGACGATGATCCACTCGTCCGGCCGCTCCGCGCCCGGCACCCAAGCCACCGTGTTCCAGATCTCCTTGAAGCCGTTCGTCTCCCGGTCGTCGGCCACCTTCATCCGGACCCGCGTCCCGCCCGGTCCCACGTGGTAGCGGAACGGCAGCGCGCCCTGCCAGCTCTGGTCCGGCAGCTCCACGCCGCGCAATGCGCGAAGGATCGGCTCGGCGGTGGCCGCGGAGATCGGTATCACGGGGATTCCGGGCAGGTCGAAGCCGCCCTCGCTCCCCGGCTCGACGCGCCGCGCGCCCTCGACGCTCGCCCACCCCGGCGTCGTCGGATCGCCCGAGCCGTTCATCACGCTGCCCCTCTGGACCGAGGTCGGGTGGCGCCACGGGCCCTCGGGGTAGACGTCGCCGCGGAACCAGCCGTCGTCCATCGGATCGCTGTAGATCAGGATCCCGACCGCGCCGTGCTCCTCGGCCAGCCGCGACTTGATCCCACGGTACGAACGGCCGAAACGCGCGATCACGATCTTGCCCTCCACGCTCACGCCGAGCGAGTCGAGCACCGCGTAATCCTCGTGCAGCCCATAGTTGACGTAGACGACTTCGGCCTCGACGTCGCCCGTGCCCGAATAGCCGTTCACCCACGGGAACTGCGGGAGCGCACTCGTCGGATCATCCTCGAGCACGGCCTCGCGCAGCTCGAAGCGACGCTCCTCGGGCGCCGTCATCGCAAGCTCGACCTCCGTGGGCCACGGCAGGAAGACGTGGTACGTCTTGATCTCGCTCTCGAGACCCCACGACGTCGTGCGCTCGGTCACCCACTCGGCGTTTCGGAGTTGGGCCTCCGAGCCGGCCACGTGCGGCTCGCGGGTCAGTGCGTAGCTCATCGAGTCCAGCGCCGCAGGGCGGATCGTCTCGATGACGCGCCACTCGAGAGAGCGCTGCCGCGTGGCCGCCTCGGGCGAGAAGCCGGTGACTACGGCCTCCTGCGCATGTGCGGGCGCGGGAATCACGACCAGGGCGGCCGCGGCGGCCAGGCTGGAAATCACGACGGCGCGGATGCGCGAACGGTGCGGGGAGAGGCGTTCGATCATCGGGGCATCACGGGTTGCGGGAGAGTGCGGGAAACTGCGCGAACTTAGTGCGCGGCAGACAGATCGGGCAAGATGGGGGAGGTGCGGAACGCATGCTCGTTGCCCGGACCATCGCGGGCTGGATAGATTGGCCTTTGCACGCCCAGTTGAACCACCGTCCCACACGAGGACCGCCGCATGTCGCTCCCGATCGTGCAGATCGACGCCTTCACCGACCAGCCGTTTCGGGGCAATCCGGCCGCCGTCTGCTTCCTTCCCGAGCCGAAGCCCGATGTCTTGCTCCAGAACATCGCCCGTGAGATGAACCTCTCGGAAACGGCGTTCCTCCTGCCCGAGGGCGACGGCTTCCGACTGCGCTGGTTCACGCCGACCGTGGAGGTCGCGCTCTGTGGCCACGCCACGCTGGCGAGTGCGCACCTGCTCTGGGAGGAGGGGCACCTCGCGCCCGAGGAGACCGCGCGTTTCCACACACGGAGCGGCCTGCTCACCGCCGAGCGCGCCGGCGACTGGATCGAGTTGGACTTTCCCGCCAAGCCCGAGGAGGAGTCGACGGTCCCCGAGGGGCTGGCCCGTGCACTCGGCGCGGAGCCGGTCTACGTGGGTCGCAGCCAGTTCGACCTGCTGGTCGAACTCGAATCGGAAGCCACGGTGCGGGAGCTGAAACCTGATTTCGGACGACTCGAGCGCGTCTCGGCACGGGGGATCATCGTGACCGCACGCGCGGACTCCGAGCGCTACGACTTCGTCTCCCGCTTCTTCGGTCCACGCGTCGGCGTCCCCGAAGACCCGGTCACCGGCTCCGCGCATTGCGTACTGGGGCCGTACTGGCAGAAGCGGCTGGGCACCGATGATTTCATCGCCTACCAGGCGTCGGCGCGTGGGGGCACGGTGCGCGTCGGGGTGCGCGGAGACCGGGTGAGGCTGGGTGGGAAGGCGGTGACGGTGATGCGGGGGGAGCTGCTGAGCTGATTCCAGCTCCGTCGGAACCGTGATTTCACGTAGCGTCACACGGACCGCTTCCTACGCACCAAATTTTCGACACTGGCGCACTGACCGGGCGAAGCACGGCGGCGGCAGGTGCCGCCGTTAAAGTGCGGCAGCGTTCAAACCCTCCAGCTGGCCAGGTACTCTTAACTCCCCCGCACCCGAATCCCACCCGAGCCCGTGTCGATCCGGATCGTGCCACCGCCCTCTCCCGCACGGGCCAGCAGGTGGTTGCGCTCGCTGCGAATCACCCGGAGCGGCAGGTCCACGTTGATACCGCCGCTCCCGGTGTCCAGCTCCAGTTGCGCGTTGAGCGAGGCCGGCACGGAAAGCGAGACACGGCCCGAGCCGGTATCGATCTCCAGGTCCCGGACATCCGAGACGAGACCGAGCTGGACGGAGCCGCTGCCGGTTTCCAGGCTTGCGCGCTGGGTGGCCACCTGGTCCAGATCGATCGAGCCCGAGCCGGTGTCGACGTTCAACTCCTCGACGAAGACATCGTCACCTGCAACACGACCGGAGCCGGTGTCGATGGCGAGTCTGTACCCGCGGACGCCGTGCACCTCCACGCGGCCCGAACCGGTGTCGATGTCGACGTCGCCTTCGACGTCGCGCACGCTGACGTGCCCCGAGCCGGTGTCGAGCGCCAGCGATCCACGCATGCCCAGGACATCGATCGACCCGCTGCCGGTGTCGATCACCACCCGGCCGTCGACGTTGCGCACCGCGGTACGGCCGGCGCCGAGATAGACCGCGATCGTCTGCCCTTCCGGCACCAGGACTCGAAGATCTGCGTGGGCCTCCAGTCCGCGGCCGGAACCAGAGATCGTGACTCGCCCGCCTCGGCTGAGCAGCCCACCGCCACCGAAGAAGGTGCCGTCGTCACGGACACGGAGGTTGGTGCTCGAGCCTCGCCTCAGCGCCCGGTAGACCACGCGGGCCGACGGGGAGATGACCCTCAGC
>CALKIP010000100.1 GCA_937995995.1 uncultured bacterium | reverse complement strand
CTAAGGGGGCCGTTCTCGCCGAATGATGACTGGCCGGATCTATCCATGAAATGGCCGGATCGGTCCTGTTCTCCCCCAGCGGCTCTAGAACAACTTGGTATCGACCACGAGTCTGGTTCTTCCTCAAAAGGAGGGATTCACCATGTCTCGTATCAAGCTCGTAGCTGTGCTCGTGATCGCACTCGGCGGTTTCACGCTCAACTCACCGCAGGCGTTCGGTAGCGAGCAGATCGCTGCGTGTTGCACGTCGGGGGATGGCAAGCACCGATGCTGCGGCGAAAGCTGCAGTGCAACCGAGGACAGCTGCTCGGCCAAGTGCACGAAGAACCCGCGGGACTGCCTCAAGGAGACGTGATCTCTACCAGGGGAGTTCGTGGTTTCTGGTGCTGTCGCTTCCTTCCACGAACTCCCCTGCCTCACTAGCCGGCCTGTCGACCATGCTCTAGGACCGAATTGAACGGTCCGGCGCTGAGTTTACGCGAACCAGATCCATTGAACAGAGACTTCATGATACGTCCTGCACCAGGGTTGAAGATCGGATTCTGTGCGGCGTTCGTGGCGGTGTACGCCTTTTTTTTCGCCGTGCGGACCTGCGTTGCGCAGAGTGAGCTCGTCATCGACCTCGAAGCCGATCTCATCATCGGCGAGGCAACGGGGGAGTCCTTTGGCGGCGGTCTCAGGCTGGCGGTCAACAGTGACGGGTGGATCTACGTAGGCGATTGGATGAACCGGCACATCCGCGTATTCGATCGCGACGGAGAATCCAGGGAGACCATCGGTAGATCCGGACATGGGCCTGGTGAGTTCTCGGCCATCCACCAAGTCGCTGTCGGACGCGGCGACTCGCTTTACGTTTGGGATGCGAATGCGCGCAGGCTTTCCGTGTTTGCGCCGGAGCGAGGCCACCCACTCGCGTACACGCTCACGTTGGCGGATGTGGACGGACTCGGTCGTCCCGGTCGTTTCTTCGTGCCGTCGGACCCGGCCGCCGGGTTTTTGTTCGTCTTCATTCAACAGGCTGAGGGTACCCTGAGCGTGCATCGGGTAGATCGCGAAGGACGAGTGAGCGCTCGTCCTCTGTTGGAAGGGCGGCACTCGGATTCGGCTGTCAGAGTTGCCGGACAGGGAACCCAAGTGGTGCGTACATCACCGCTGTTCGGACGAGAGGCGCTGATCGGACTGACCCCGCAGGACGAGCTCTATTACGGCTGGTCGGAGACGATCGACCTGACCTTCTACGACCTCTCGGGTCGACGGATTGGGGAATACCGAGCCGAAGCGCCGGCCATTTCGGTAACCGCTCGGGACATCGAGTACGAACTGGAGGGCGCCTCCGAAATGCGCCGCAGGGCCATCAGAAGATCAGAGCATCCGAAGACCAAGCCGGCATTGCATACGGTGATTGTGGACGATGAGGCCCGGATCTGGTTGGGCCGTTACACGACAGATCCCACGAAGTCGGAATGGTGGGTTGGTCCGAATACCGGAAATGTCGCGCTCTCGGTATTCACTCTGCCCGCTCGGGTCGAACTGAAAGTGGTTCGTGGCGGTTACGCTTATGCAGTTTCCACCGATGACGTCGGCTATCCGACAATCGTGCGCTACACTCTGACCGTGAAAGGAACAGCGATCCAATGACGGCGAATACCGTGAAGCAGTGGTTGTCCACGATCTCGACCGTGCTATTGGTCCTGTGCGCCCTGGTCGTCACGGGTTTGGTCGTACGACGGGAACTGTTCCGGCCGACGGACAGGCTCGAGATGTCGTTCTACGAAGATTGGAAGGAGCTGACGACCGCGGGCAATCGCTTGGGAGATCCGGGCGCACCCGTGCAGATGGTTGTGTTCTACGATTACCAATGCCCGTTCTGCCGGAGCGCCGCGCCCACGATCGAGCAGCTCAGGGCGAAATACCAGGATCGGATTGCGATTACGTTTCGTCATTTCCTGCTCGAGTCGATCCATCCCCAGGCCCGAGCGGCTGCACTTGCCGCGGAATGTGCAGCCGACCAGGGTCGATTCGAAATGATGCATCACGTGCTGTTCGACAACGCAACGAGATTGGGAAACGTTCCATGGGAGCGACTTGCCGAGGAAGCAGGCGTCCCCGACATCCAGACATTCACGAATTGTTTCGTCGATGGCCGCCATTCTGACCGTATTGCCAGGGACAGGATGGCGGTGGCCATGCTGGGAATCTCCTCGGTCCCGGGTTTCGTGATCAATGGAACCGTGGTGACGGGTGCCAAACCGTTCGAGGTACTGGATGGATTGGTACAGGCTGCTCTCGATGAAGCGGCGTAGGCCTGTGCAGCCTCGGCAGTCGAGGTTTGTCGGACTGCAGGGGTTGGCTGAGTCGACTGAGATATCTGTCTTTTCCCATCTGCAGTTGCCCTTCGAAAGGCCCGACCGCCGAAGCCTCGGCGGTCGGGCCGTGATCGTTGAGGAGGTCTTCCCCATCGATGGCGCCAGGCTAGAATAGAATCGTCCTTCCGCCATCCCACCGTGCGCCACGCCTCATCGCATCGCATATTGAGCGCAGGCCTCCGCTCGCGGACCAGCCGCAGGACGGCTGGTGTACGAGTCGGGTGTCTATGGAAATGATTTGGAAACGCCGGTGACCCATGAGAAGCCCGACGCTGGACCGTGCAACGACCGCCCCGACCGTGACGCCGTCCCCACAGCGTCCGCTCCCACCGCGTCTTGCCGCGGAGCTCCGCCGCGTGGTGGGCGACGACGGGCTCATCACCGATCCCGGCGCGCTCCTGGTCTACGAGTCCGACGGCCTCACCGCGTACCGCGTGACGCCACGGGCGGTCGTGCTTCCGCGTGGCACCGAGGAGGTCGCCGCGGTGGTTCGGCTCCTGGCCGAAGCCGACATCCCCTTCGTCCCACGGGGCGCCGGCACCGGCCTTTCCGGCGGCGCGCTCGCGCTCCAGGGCTCGGTCGTGCTGTCGCTCACGCGGATGAAGCGGATCCTCTCGCTGGACCCGGTGAACCGCCGTGCGCGGGTCGAGCCGGGTGTGGTGAACGCTCACCTGAGCCGCGTCGCGGCGCCACACGGGCTCTACTACGCGCCGGACCCGAGCTCGCAGTCCGCGTGCACGATCGGCGGCAACGTCGCCGAGAACGCGGGCGGGCCGCACTGCCTGAAGTTCGGCACCACGACGAACCACATCCTGGGCCTCACGGTGGTGCTCCCCGACGGCGAGGTGGTGGAGCTGGGCGCGGGGAGCGGCGAGACGGTGGGCTACGACCTGGTCGGGCTCTTCGTGGGCAGCGAGGGCACCTTCGGCGTGGCGACGGAGATCGAGGTCCGTCTCGAGCCGCTCCCCGAAGCGGTCGAGACGCTCCTCGCGCTCTTCCACGACGTCGACGACGCGAGCCGCGCGGTCAGCGCGATCATCGCCGAGGGGCTGATCCCCGCCGCGCTCGAGATGATCGACAACGAGACGATCCGCGCGGTCGAGGCGAGCATCTTCGCGGCAGGGATCCCGACGGACGTGGCCGCGGCACTCGTCATCGAGGTCGACGGGCCGCGCGCCGGGCTCGCCTCGGAGGCCGAGCGCGTGGCCGAGATCTGCCGCCGCGAGGGCGCGCACGAGGTGCAGCGCGCCGCGGACGAGGCCGAGCGCGAGAGGCTCTGGCAAGGTCGCAAGAAGGCGTTCGGCGCGATGGGCCGCATCGCGCCGGACCTGGTGATCCAGGACGCGGTCGTGCCGCGCAGCAAGCTGCCCGCGGTGCTCTCGGGGATCTACGACGTCGCCCGCCGCTACGACCTGCTCATCTCGAACGTCTTCCACGCCGGCGACGGCAACCTGCACCCGAACATCAGCTTCGACCGCCGTGACGCGGACCAGGTGGCGCGCGTCGAGCGCGCATCGAAGGAGATCATGCAGCTCTGCGTCGACGCGGGCGGCTCGATCACCGGCGAACACGGCGTGGGTCTCGACAAGCGCGAGTATATGGGGCTCATCTTCAGCGACGCCGAGATGGAGCTCATGTGCGCGGTGCGGAGGGTCTTCAATCCGCGTGGGTTGGCGAATCCGGCGAAGGTGCTGCCGGTGAGGGTGTGTCGGGAGTGGGTGGGGCCGGCGACGGAGGTGGTCGCCGATGCTTGAGCGGGTGGCGGCGATCGTCGGAAGCGATGCGGTGCGCTCGGGCGAGGAGGCGCGGCGGTGGGCGGTGGGTGGAGTCGTGCCGCGTGTCGTGGCGGCGCCGGCCACCACGGAGGAGGCGGCGGCGCTGCTGGCGCTGGCGAGTGAGGAGGGGTGGGCGGTCGAGCCGGCCGGGGCGGGTGGGTGGCTCGGTGCGGGGCGCGTGCCGGAGCGGATCGACCTGGTCGTGACGACGGAGCGGATGACGGCGCTGGTCGAACACGAGCCGGCGGATCTGGTCGTCACGGTGGAGGCGGGGATGCCGCTGCGAGAGCTGAACCGGCGCCTTGCGCCGCACCGGCAGTGGCTGCCGCTGGACCCGCCCGGGCGCGAGGACGCGACGGTCGGCGCCGCGATCTCTCTCGCCGCGGCGGGGCCGCTCCGGGAGGGACACGGCACGCCGCGCGACCACGTGCTCGGGATGAGGATCGTGACCGGCGATGGCCGTGTGCTGGACCTGGGCGGCAAGGTCGTGAAAAACGTGGCGGGATACGATCTGGTCAAGCTGATGATCGGCTCGCGCGGGACCCTCGGCCTCATCACGCGGCTGCACCTGCGGCTGCACCCGCTGCCGGAAGCGGACCGGACGCTGGTCGTCGGCGCCTCCGAGCACGCGCCGTTGCTCGCGCTGCTCGCGCGGCTGCGCGAGGAACGAATCGAGACGGCGGCGCTGGAGTTGGTCGGCGGCGGTCGGGGCGACGGGGCATCGCCCGTGGTCGGAGCGCTTCTCGGGTCCGGCGCCGGTTCCCAAAGTGCCGGTGGCGTAGGGTCTTCGGCTGGCGTTGAGGCCGCGGACCCCGTTTCGGGCTCGGCGTGGCTCCTGTTGATCCGGCTGCAGGGGAATGCCGAGGCCGTTGCCGACACGGCGGAGCGGATCCGTCGGTTCGCACAGGCCGATGCCCTTCCCGTGCACGAGGTCGCGGCCGGCGAGGCGGATCCGTGGGCGGCGCTCGGCGCCGTGGAAGCCGACGCGGAGCTGTCCGTGCGCCTGGCCGATCTGCCGGCCCGCCTGGGCGAGACGCTCGAATTGGCGCTGCGGCTTTCCGGCGAGGCGAGCAGAGCCACAGCTGATGGGCGGGATGCCGGAAGCACGCTCTCCATCGCCGCACACGCGGGCTCCGGAATCGTGCGGCTTTCGGCAGTACGGGCGGCCGTGCCGAGCGGCGTTGTGAGCGGCGGAGCGGGCGACGGCGAGATCGGCGGTGCGATCAGCGCTGCCAATGGCGGTGCGACCGGCACTGCAAACGGCACTGCGACCATTGCGGGCGAGGCGGCCGGCGGTGGTCCCGCGCTGGAGCCGGATGCCTGGGCCCCTGCCCTGCTCGAGGCGCGCGCCGCGCTCGCGGAGCGGGGCGGCACGGTGCTGCTGGCCAACGCGCCGGCCGGCCTCCTCGAGCGCGTCGACCCGTTCGGCGACGTCGGTGCCGAGCTACGATTGATGAAGGGACTCGAGGCGCAGTTCGACCCCGCGGGCGTGCTCGCGCCGGGCCGCTTCGTGGTGTAGAAAATAGAGGTGATCGTATGGCGGGAACGGTGACCGAAGCCCGTCGCGGCGAGCTGGCCGCGATCCTGGCCGCGGAAGAGGACAAACTTCTGGCGTGCGTGCACTGCGGCTTCTGCCTGCAGGCGTGCCCGACCTACACCCGGCTGGGTGACGAGGCGGACTCGCCGCGTGGCCGGCTCTTCCTCATGCGCGCCGTCGTCGAGGGGCGGCTGGAACCGAATGCGGAAGCGTTCACCACGCACATCGACCGCTGTCTCGGATGCCGCGCGTGTGAGACGGTATGCCCATCCGGCGTCGAGTACGGCCACCTTCTCGAGTACGCTCGTGCCGAAATCGCCCGGTCCGCGGGCACCGGTCTGGCGCCTCGCCTCTTCCTGGCAATCTTCGGCAACCCGTACCTGGGGAAACTGGCGCTCGCCGGCGGCCGTGCCCTCCGCGCCACCGGCCTGGCCCACGTGCTCCTGCGCCTCCTCCCCCGACGCCTCGCCCGCGCCCGCTTCGGCCTGGCCATGCTCGGCGCCACGCGCCCCTGGCGCGCCCTCGGGCGGGTGGGCCG
Organism: uncultured bacterium; assembly: GCA_937995995.1. GTDB lineage: Bacteria > Gemmatimonadota > Gemmatimonadetes > Longimicrobiales > RSA9 > CALBZE01. The sequence continues at coordinate 2,730 of CALKIP010000100.1, read as the reverse complement.
ACCGGAGAGCACGGCTCGCGCCGCAGGAGTTACCCCGCCGCACAGCGGCACTCCCGCCGGCGCAGCCGGCACTCCCGCTGCCGAAGGCAGCTCTCCCGCGCCCACAGAGCGCTCTCCCGCCGGCGCAGCCGGCAAAAAGGCCGCCCTCCTGACCGGCTGCGTCCAGGACGGCCTCTTCCGTCGGGTCAACGACGCGACCGCCGAGGTCCTCGAGGCGAACGGCTGTGAGATCGTGCCGGTCCCCGAGCAGCGCTGCTGCGGCGCGCTGCACGCCCACGGCGGCGAACGCGAACGGGCGCAAGCCCTGGCGCGGGCCAATATCGATGCCTTCGAACGAGCTGGCGTCGACGTCGTCGTGGTCAACGCCGCCGGCTGCGGCGCCGCGATGAAGGAGTACGGCGAGCTTTTGGCCGACGACCCGGCGTACGCCGAGCGGGCCCGGGCGTTCACCGCCAAGGTGCGCGACGTCTCCGAGTTCCTGGCCGAGCTCGGCCCGCGGCCGGGCGCGCCGCTGCCGGTGCGGGTCACCTACGACGCACCGTGCCACCTTCACCATGCGCAGCGGATCACGCACGCGCCGATCGACGTGCTCGGCGTGATCCCGGGGCTGGTGACGGTGCCCCTCCCCGGCGCCGACGAATGTTGTGGTGGGGCCGGGATCTACGGCGTGCTCCACCCGGATCTCGGCGGCCGAATCCTTGCCGACAAGGTCGAAGCGATCCGCTCGACGGGTGCCGAGGTCGTCGTCACACCCAACCCCGGGTGCATGATGCAGATCGGTGCGGGGCTGCTCCTGGAGGGCGACGAGCGGCCGGTCCTGCACCCGATCGAATTGCTCGCCGAAAGCTACCGGCGGGAGTCGGCGGACCCCGAGGCGTAGTCCGTCGCTGCGTGGAGAGGATCGGTCAAGGGAAGCGAGGAGGCAGGGCGATGGGTGATTCACTTCGGTCGACGGCACAGGGCGTGGCACGCGTCGTCGCCGAGAAGGCCGAAGCGGTCGAGCGCCGGGTCCTGGACCGGCTGCGCCGCTGGGTCGAGCACGAGACGCCGTCCGGTGACGAGCCGGCGTGCATCGCGCTCGCGACGGACATTGCGAGCGTCTTCAGCGGCGCCGGCGCCGAAGTGGAGACGGTCGACGCCCCCGGCTGGGGCCGCCACGTCGTCGCTCGCCTGCCAGGCCGCGAAGCGGGCCTCGACCCGATCGTCGTGCTCGGCCACCTCGACACCGTCCACAAGCGCGGCACGATCACGCGCCAGCCGTTCCGGATCGTGGACGGCCGAGCCGAGGGGCCCGGCATCTACGACATGAAGGCCGGCCTCGCGGTCCTGGCCGAGGCGGCGATCCTCCTGCGCGAGACCGGATCGATGGCGCGTCGGCCGGTCACGATCGTCATGACGTGTGACGAGGAGGTCGGCTCCGAGACGTCGCGTGTGCTGATCGAGTCGCTGGCCCGCGGTGCAGCCGCGACGCTGGTCCTCGAGCCGTCGCTCTCGGATGGCGCGGCCAAGACGCGCCGCAAGGGTGTGGCGATCTACCGCGTGACGGCCCACGGCCGCGCGTCGCACGCCGGCCTCGAGCCCGAGAAGGGCGTGAGCGCGATCCTCGAGCTCACACGCCAGATCGCGGACCTCTGGACGCTGGAGAAACCCGAGATCGGGACCACGATCAACGTCGGTCTGATCAGCGGAGGGACGGCATCCAACGTGGTGCCGGCCGAGGCGTGGGCGGAGATCGACGTGCGCTTCACCACGGACGACGAGGCGCGTCGCATCGACGATGCGGTGAACGCGCTCCGGCCGGCGCTCCCCGGCGCGCGCCTCACGATCGAGGGCGGCGTGAACCGCCCGCCCTTCGAGCGCACGGACGAGGTGGTCCGCCTCTACCATCATGCCCGGGAACTGGCCGCGGAGATCGGCTTCGAGCTGGGCGAGGGCGGTGCGGGGGGCGCGAGCGACGGCAACTTCACCGCCGCGCTCGGCGTGCCGACACTCGACGGCCTCGGCCCGCTCGGCGGCGGCGCACACTCGACGGAGGAGCACGTCGTCATCGCGGACCTGACACGCCGGGCCGCATTCTACGGGCGACTGCTCGAGACCTTGTAGACGCCGGCGCGGCCGCGGCGACGGCCGCCACCCTCCGGCGCGACGGCCTGGCCACCACCCCTGGAACGCCATCCCATGAGTGAATCGTACACCCTGCGCCGCGTGCGCGGCATGGACGAAATCCGCGAGTGCGTCACTCTGCAGAAGCTCGCCTGGGGCCCGGACTTCGGCGAGCTCGTCCCGCCGGCGATCCTGTGGGCGGCGCAGGAGGTGGGCGGCGTGACTGCCGGCGCCTTCGACGCGGCTGGTCGCATGGCCGGCTTCGTCTTCGGGATGACCGGCGTGCGCGACGGCCGCCTTGCCCATTGGTCCGACCTGCTCGTCGTCCGACCCGAGATTCGCGACCGCGGGCTCGGTGCCCGGCTCAAGCGTTTCCAGCGAGACGAGCTGCTGCGCCTGGGCGTGGGGATCGTCTACTGGACGTTCGACCCGCTCGAGTCGAAGAACGCCTACCTCAACTTCAACCGGCTGGGGATCACCGCCCGCGACTACCGCCGCGACCTCTACGGCCACACCGGCTCGCCGGTGCACGAGGGGATCGGCACGGACCGCCTCGTGGCCGAGTGGGAGATCGACAGCGAGCGTGTGCACCGTCGGCTGTCCGGTGAGGCCCCGGCGCCGAATGCC
>CALKIP010000099.1 GCA_937995995.1 uncultured bacterium | reverse complement strand
CGATGCTGCGATATCTCCTCGCCTATCTCGAAGGCGGGCAGCCGAGGACCGTACGCCTGGAATCAAGCGAAACGGGACGGCTGCTGATTCTCCACTCCGAGCTTCGTGTCAGCCTGAGCTATAGCGAGGATATGGTCGCCGTCCTCGTGGGATGTGGCTCACTCGGGTTGGATATTGAAAACATTGATCGCAGGTGCGACATCCAGAGCATCGCGGCGCATGCCTTTCGAGAAGAGGAGCGGAGGCCGCTGAAGATGCTAAGCCCGTCTGCAGCGCGGGAACACTTCTTCAGGGTCTGGGTCGAGAAAGAGGCCGTAGCCAAGGCACTGGGCCTGGGGCTGGCCATCGGGTTCGAGCAGTTGGATGCACAGCGCACCGCGCGATCGATGGGCTCGCTCCTGCGTACGTTCTGGCTCGATCCCTCCCACTTGGCAGCAACGGTTCTGCCGGAGAGTTGTACGGGGATCATCGAGACCCGATGGGGTGGGGGAGCCGGTATGACGTTCGCTGAGGCGGAAAGACGGGAGTTGCCGGCTGTGCTCTCTCCAGCCATTGCGTCTCGAGAGCCGGCTCCTCGTCGAGAATGACTTGAGCACGTTCAACGAGCCGCGCGCCGGATGTGACGGTTTCTCGCCTGCCCGGCGAGGCTTCCGAATTCGGAAGCCTCGTTTGGGTCGACACCCGTGGACCGGGAGCTAGGAAGGGATAAGGCTGCCGGTCCCCGCCGCCACGGCCATCGGACGTGGGAAAGGCGACGCCGCGATCCAGTCGGCCACCGTCGCTTCCAGTCTCGCCCGGTCCACATCTCGGGGAAGCGTGTGGTTGGCAGCGGCGAAGATTTCGACGTGGGTCAACCGCTCCAGTTCGAGGTCCGGGAACGCATCGAACAACTGACGCCGATAGTTGTAGCGGTGGCGCTGGTCGCCGGTGATCACGTAGTAACTCCTGACGCCCCGGGCCACGAGACCCTTCAGGGCCTCTTCCGCCAGGCGCCTCACCTCGCCGTCCGATGGAGGGCCCGAGGTGGCGCCTGGAGGGCCCGAGGTGGCGCCGGCAACCGGCGGTGCCCGGTCGGTCGGCCGGAGCCGCTCCTGGATTCGCTCCAGTAGGCGGTAGCGTCCACGTACGAGCCGGAGCCAGGCAGCGGGGCGGACTGCCCAGCGGAGCACACGTATCGCCCAGGCCTTCCACGTGACGAAGAGGCGCGTAGGATCCACCATCACGATGCCCACGACCCTGGGGTCGGCACAGGCGGCCATGAAGGCGTAGTCAGCCCCCGAGCATAGCCCGAACAGGACGAATCGCCTCGCCACCCCCTTCAACTCGAGCAGATCGCAGGCCGTGGTTATTCCGACGAGGCTCTCCTGCGCGACCGATCCACCCGTCCCCAGCGGCTGGCTGTCTCCGATCCCGGGCAGGTCGATCCGGAAGCACGCCGTCCCCCGGGAGGCCAGGGTCCGTGCCAGGCCCACGTGCAGCCGATTCGGCCCGACGCGGTGGATGATCCCCGAGTTGATGATGATGACCGCCAGGTCCGAGACCCCATCCTCTTCCCAGACCGCGGGGCGGGTCAGAATTCCGACGAGGCCGCCCGATGGGCCGAAGTTAAGTGCCGTCTCCCTCAACTCAGCCATTCCACGATCCTCCTCACTGCCTCGACAGGCACCTGGCCTGCCCAGATGGATGGATCCTCGAGCCACGGCGCCGGCTGCTGGAGCCAGACCCTCTCGACGCCGGGCAAATGTGGCGACGAATCAAATCCGTCCCCCTCATCGTCGCCCTGGGTTAGAAGGAAGAGGACACGTTCGATCCGGGCCGCCTCGTACGTTTCGGGACGGATGGCACGAATCTGGTCCACGAACGTTCGCGATACGATCGTGCCCCCCACCTCCAGGCGCCCGCCGTCTACGGCGCCGGCCACGCCCAGTTCCCGAAGCCAGGCCTCTCCTTCCATGATGGGGTCCCAGAGGACGATACTGCGCACGCCCGGGATATCGGTCGTGGCCTGCGCGGCCAGGAACGCGCCCACGCGGAGTCCGACCAGGTCAACGTGCTCCAGACCGCTCATGGTCCGGAGCTCCCCGACGGCCAAAGCGATATCCTCCGCCCAGCGTTCCGTATTGGCCTCGGTGGAGGCGCCCCAGGAGTCCCCGGTCCCCGAGTAGTCGAAGCGCAGGACATGGCAGCCCCGGGCCGCGAGGCGCTTCGCGAGAAAGTGGAATGCCCTGTGCGCATACTGATATTCACGCGCCCACGGCGGGCACAGGACGGCCGCACCGGTCGGCGTCCCGCGGGGTACGTGGTGGTACCCGAACAGCTGCCGCTCTGGCGGCCCGAAGAAGAAGGCGCTCATACGCGGCTCATTCGGTGAGCGGGAGTGCCTCGGCCAACTGCCCCAACGTCCTGAAGAAGAGCGATCGGGGGTCCAGGCGGTGCCCCGTCCTTTCCTCCACGAGGGCCACGGCCTCCATGGCCAGGAGGGAATGACCGCCCAGTTCGAAGAAGTTGTCCGTGAGCCCGATCCGCTCCACCGCGAGGAGTTCGGCCCACACCTCGGCGATGATGCGCTGGTTCGGCAGCGTCGGCGGCTCGAACGACGTTGTGTCCGGTGTGGACTGGCCCGGGTCCGGGAGCTGCTTTCGATCCACCTTCCCGTTCGGCGTGAGCGGGAACGACTCCAGGGGCACGAAGAACGACGGCATCATGTACGGCGGCAGGCTGTCCGCCACCCACGTTCGCAGCTCGCCCACGGTGGGGGCATCCAGCTCGTGGATCAGATACGCCACGAGCCGCTCGTCTCGCGCGACGACCACGGCATCCCGCACTCCGGGGTGCGCTCGCAGTCGTGCCTCGATCTCGCCGAGCTCGATACGGTAGCCGCGCACCTTGACCTGGTGGTCGAGCCTGCCCAGGTGCTCGAGCCGCCCATCGGCGCAATAGCGCACGAGGTCACCCGTACGGTAGATCCGCTCGCCCGGCCGGAAGGGGCTGTCGATGAAGCGCTCGGCCGTGAGGTCAGGGCGTCCCACGTACCCGTTCGCCACACCGTCGCCGCCGATCCAGAGCTCGCCGGACACACCTACCGGTACCAGTTGCTGCGCCTCGTCCAGGACGTAGAGCGTCGTGTTGGCGATGGGTCGTCCGATGAGGATCGGCTCGCCGGCGCGCACGCGTTCGACGGTGGACCAGACCGTGGTCTCGGTCGGTCCGTACATGTTCCAGAGCTCGGCGACGCGGCCGAGGAGATCGTCGGCGAGGGCTTGCGGCAGCGCCTCGCCGCCGCAGAGCACACGCAGGTCCCGCTTGCCGCTCCAGCCCCCGGCGATCATGAGCTTCCAGGTAGCCGGCGTAGCCTGCATCAGCGTGACCCCCTCCGTCTCCAGCCGCTCGGCAAGGCGTCGGCCATCAGCCGTCTCGTCCTCGCCGGCGATCACTACCCGGGCGCCGACCAGCAGTGGCAGGAACAGCTCCAGCACCGCGATGTCGAAGGAAATGGTGGTCACGGCCAGCAGCACGTCCTGCTCACCGAGCCCCGGCTCGTCCGCCATGGAGAAGAGGAAATTCACCATCGCCCCGTGTGGGACCTCCACGCCCTTGGGCTTGCCGGTGGAGCCGGAGGTGTAGATCACGTATGCCGCCTGGTCTGGCCGCGTCGGTTGGAACGGGGCAGGGGGCGGCGCCGTCCAGCGGTCCAGGTCGAGGACGGGGGTATCCAGACCGAAGCGGCGCTCCAGTCCCCGGTGGCTGACCAGCGCGACGGCCTCGGAGTCTTCGAGCATGTAGCGGATTCGCTCCGCGGGATAGGCGGGGTCCAGGGGGACGTAGGTGGCCCCGGCGCCGAGGATGCCGACCAGTGCGGCGAGCATCTCGCGGCTGCGCTCCATGAGGATGCCCACCCGGTCGCCGGGCTGGACGTCCATGGCGATGAGGGCGCCGGTGATGCGCTGTGCGGCTTCGCGTAGCTGCGCGTACGTCCACTCACCCGTGGGCGATGTGATCGCCACACGGTCCGGCACGCGCTCGGCCGTCGCGTCCAGTAGTGTCGGCAGGTTGGCATCACGCGGGTAGTCGCGTTCCGTCCGGTTCCAGACGTCGAGGAGGAGCTTCCGGTCCGACGAGGAAATCGCCTGCAACTCCGAGAGCCGGGAATCCGGGCTTCGGACCACTCGCTCGAGGATCTCCAGGTAGTGCCCCAGAATCCGCTCGGCCGTGGCCTGTGTGAAGAGCGTGCTGTTGTAGGTGAACGAGATCTCCGACTGTAGCTCGTTCATGGCGACAAGGACCGAGAGGTCGAACTGCGCCGCACGTTTCGGTAGCGGCACCGGAGTGCGCCGGAGCCCTTCGATCTCTCCGCCGTCGAGCCGGACGTTGGCCACGTTGAAGAGCACCTGGAAGAAAGGCGCCCGGCTCGTGTCGCGTTCCGGGTCCAGCTCCTTGACGAGCACTTCGAACGGCACGTCCTGATGGGCGTAGGCGTCGAGCGCCGTGTTCCGGACCCGCATGACAAGCTCACGGAAGGTCGGGTCCCCGGTAAGGTCGTTGCGATGCACGAGCGTGTTGACAAACGTGCCGATGAGGCCTTCCGTGGCGGTCTGCGTCCGATTGGCGATCGGAACACCCACCGCCAGGTCGGTCTGACGCGAGTGTGCGGAGAGGAGCAGATTGAACGCTGCCAGGAGCACCATGAAAGGCGTCGCCCGTTCCTCTACGCTGACCCTCTGGATCGCTACGCGAAGCGACCGAGGGATGTCCGCCCGAAGGGTGCGACCCTCGAACGCGTAGAAAAGCGGCCGCGGAAAGTCCGTGGGAAGTTCGAGGTTGGAAACTCCCGCGAGACGCTGGCTCCAATAATCCAGTTGGGCCTGAAGCGTCGTGCCCGTCAGCCACTCGCGCTGCCAGATCGCGAAGTCACGGTACGTGACCGGGAGTTCTGCAGCAGGGGCGCCCGGATCGTTGTACGCATCGGCCAACTCGCGCGCGAGAATGCCGAAGGACCACATATCCGAGATTGCGTGGTGCATGCCGACGGCGAGGAGGTGGGTCGTCTCCTCAAGCTTGATGACCAGCACCCGAAGGAGCGGGTCCTCCGCGAGCTTGTACGCCGTGTTCATGACATCGGCCGCGAATTCCTTCGCCCGGTCCAGACGCTCCTCCCGGGGAACGTGCGTCAGATCTTCGACGAGGAAGAGGTGGTCCGGCTCCGGTAGGACCACCTGCGAGGCCCGGCCACGCACCGTCCGGATCCGTGTCCGAAGCGCGTCCTGTCGGCGAGCCACCCGCTCGAAGGCGGCTCGGAGGCGTTCCACATCGAGTTCTCCCTCGAGTAGAACCGCCCCGGATATGTTGTACGCCGTGTCCTCGGCGGAGAGCTCCTGCATGAACCACATGCGCTCCTGGGAGAACGACAGCGGCGCCGTCCCGTTCGTCGACACCCGCGTGATCGGCGGTAGATCCGCGCTCTGCTGACCCGAGCGGATCCATTCTGCCGTCTCGGCGATGGTCGGGTGGTCGAAGAAGCGCCGCAAAGGCAGTTCGACCCCGAGCACTTCGCGCGTGCGGGCGGCCACCTGGGTGGCGGAGAGCGAATGTCCGCCCAGTTCGAAGAAGTCGTCGAAGACACCGATGGAAGGTGTGCCGAGGACCTCCCTCCAAAGCTCGGCGAGAACTTCTTCCTCGGCGTTTCGCGGTGCCACGTAGTCGCGGCTGCTGAGCGGCGCATCTTGGCCGACGGGAAGTGCCTGGCGGTCGATCTTGCCCGTGGGCGTGCGGGGAAGCCGGTCCAGTGTCACCCAGGCGGTAGGGATCATGTAAGCGGGAAGTCGCTTTCGGCACCAATCCGCAAGATCGGGAAGGGCGGGTACGGTCTCCGGCCTGAACGCTAGGCAAGCAGTGAGAACGAGGCTTCCGTCCGGGCCCGCCGGTGCATGGACCGCCACTTCCAGGACCGAGGGGTGGTCTCGAAGCACACTCTCGACCTCGTGGGGCTCGATGCGGTGACCGCGGATCTTGAGCTGATCATCCGCCCGGTGCAGGAAGACGTAGACACCGTCCGGGCGGCGCCGTGCGATGTCACCGGTGCGGTAGAGCGTCTTTCCCGGCCGGAGCGGGTCGGGGATGAAAGCTCGGGCGGAGAGTTCGGGGGCGTTCCAGTAGCCGAGAGCGCCGTAGTCGCTTCGGAGCGCGATCTCGCCGCGCACGGGGTCCACCTCACCGCCCTCGTCGAGGAGCACCACCTCCACATCCCCGACCGGGCGGCCGATCGGAATCTCCGTGCTGCGAAGGCTGCGGTCGATGACATGCGCCAGGGCAAGGGTGTGCTCCGACGGCCCGTAGGAATTGACCAGGATGGCCTCGGCCGGGAAGTGTTCGTCGAAGAAGGCGACATCTTCCGGCCGCACCGCTTCGCCGCCCAGATCGACCGCTCGGATGGTCGGGAAGCTGGGATTTCGAGTGGTGCGCCCCAGTGTGCGAAAGACCGTGGGCGTGACGTGCAGCACCGTCAGGCGCTGGGCCTCCAGAATTTCGGGGAGCTGTGCGATGTCCGTGACTTGTGGATCGATGGGGCAGAGGGCCGCACCCGAGCAGAGCCCGCCGAAGATGTCCATCAGCGAGGCATCGAAGCAGATCGAGGCGAGCCATGCCAGGCGGTCACCCGGCCCGAGCGAGAGCACGCCCGCGTAGCGGTCCGCCTGGTGAAGCAGGTTGCGGTGTGATTGCATCACCGCCTTAGGGCGGCCGGTCGAGCCCGAGGTATAGAGCAGGTAGGCCAACGCATCTGGAGCCGGCGGGCCCGGGAGCGCCACGTCGGCCGGCGGCTCCTCGTCCACGCTCACCACGTGGCCGCGTCCGCCGAGGATCGCCTCCGCACGCTCACGCAGCGCGGGCGTGGTCAGGATCAGGTCCAGCCCCGAGTCCTCCACCATGAAGGCGAGGCGCTCCTCGGGGTAGTTCGGATCGAGCGGTACGTAGGGCCGTCCGGAGGTGAGGACGCCCATAAGTGCGGTGACCACGGAAGGTTCGTGGGGGACGAACACCCCCACTGCGGCGGCCGGGTCGCCCGGCACGGAAGCCACCAGACGGGCCAGGCGCTCCGCCTGTGCCTGTAGCTCACCGTAGGAGACCTCCCCCTCGGGTCCGATCAGGGCCGGCTGCTCCGGGTGGAGCGCCGAGAGGTGTGCGAAGCGCTCCGGTACGGACGCGGCTACGGACGCGGCGGCTTTGCCCTCGTCAAAGCCCGGCGAGTGTGCGTACGGCAGACGGGTGGGCTGTGCGGGGATGAGCAACTCGTCGAGTGGTTGGTCCGGCTGAGCAGACCCCTCCAGCAGAATTCGCTCGACCTCTTCCACCAGTGAGGTCATTCGAGCCTCGTCGAAGAGGTCCCGGTTGAATACGAGGCTGAGGTGAAGCTCACCCTCACGCTGCAGCACGTATAGCGTGAGATCGAACTTCGACTGCTGGTCGAAGAGAGTCAGAATCTCTCTCGTCTCGGGCACCCAGAACTCTGCACCGTCCACCCGGACGCTCTCGTCACTCTTGATCGGTGGCAGCACGTTCAGCATCGCTTGAAACAGCGGCGTACGCGAGCGTGGGGATACGGCGACGGTTCAGCTCTTCTGCGATCCAGCTGAGAGACCTGCCC
>CALKIP010000098.1 GCA_937995995.1 uncultured bacterium | reverse complement strand
GATCGTCTTGTCGTCGACATCGGTGAGGTTCATGACGAACTTCACCCGGTAGCCCTTCCACTCCAGGTAGCGGTGGAGCAGATCGTTGAAGAGGAAGGTCCGGTAGTTCCCAATGTGGGGCAGCTGATAGACCGTGGGACCACAGGCGTACATGCGGACGACGCCGGGCTCCAGGGTCTCGAACTCGTCGTGCGAGCGTGTGAGCGTGTTGTAGAAGCGAAGTGCCATTCCGACCTCCTCCCTCTTCGATCCATTCACGCGCGGTCGGGCGCCGGACCGGCCGGCGGCTCCCCGGGCACTCCCCGGGTGGGCGCGTTCACGGATGGCTTCTGTCCTTCTCCCCAGTAGAACGTCAGGTGCGGGAACGAGAGCGCGATCCCTTCAGCATCGAAGCGCCTCTTGATGCGCCGCCGGAATTCGCGGGCGACCTCCCACTGCTTGAGGGGGAGTGTCTTGACGATCGTCCGGATGACGACGCCGGCGTCGCCGAAGCTCTCGACACCGAGCACCTCGGGGTCCTCGACGAGGAGCGGACTCCAGGTCTCGTCCTCGCGGAGTGTGCGACCGATGTCGGCGAGCACCTCGATCACCCGGTCGACATTTTCGCCGTAGGCGACGCGAATGTCGAGGAGCGCGCGGGACCAGGTCTTGGTCATGTTGCTGACCCGGTTGATCTCGCCGTTCGGCAGGGTGTGGACGATCCCTTCCAGGTCCCGCAACGTGGTCGTGCGGAGCGTGATCTTTTCGACCATCCCGCCTACGTCGCCGACCCGGATGACATCGCCGATCCCGTACTGCCCCTCCACCAGGATGAAGATCCCGTTGATCACGTCCTTGACCAGCGATTGTGCGCCGAAGGAGATGGCCAGGCCGAAGACGCCGACGCCGGCCAGGAGCGGGGCGATGCTGATACCGAGCGTCGTGCTCAGGGCTGTGAGGACGGCGGTGATGACGATGATGACGAGTGCGACGTTGTTGAGCAGGCTCGCCACGGTGCGGGCGCGCTGCTCGCGCATTCGCTTGGCGATGGGGTCCTCGGTGCGGATCTCGCGCTCCAGGCGCCGGGTCAGCAGCTTGACCACGCGGTAGGAGAGGAAGGCGACGACGACGATGACCGCCGTCCGGATCAGGTCCAGGGCCAGGTCCTCCCAGGCCAGCAACCCCCGCCAGTCGATGCGGGTGAGCGGGGCGAGAGCCGAATCACCCAGGAGCGAGTCGGCGGCCTGGGGCATCACCATCCGGGGAGCGTGATGCGGATCTCGGTCAGGCGCCAGCCGCGCCGGTCGCGGACGAGGCCGAGGAAGACCGTGGCGGCGGTTGCGCCGTCGGTCGACCAGAGGTACTCGCCGTAGCCTCGGGGCTGGGGTCCGTCCACGACCTGAACGGATTTCCGCTCCAGCTCGGCGGTGCCGAGCTTGTCGAAGACCTGCCTGAGGAGCGCTGTGGCGTGCCGCGCGCCCAGGGGGCCGAAGGAGCGGCTTCCGACCGTCACGAAAAGCCCGCCACTCCTGGCGAGAGAGGCGATCGCCTCGGCATCGCCATGACTCCAGGAGGTGCGGGCACTGGCCAGGACGCGCTCGAAGCCGGCATCCTGTGCCAGGGCAAAGGGTGCCACGAGGAGGATGAGGGCAACGGACAACGCGAATGCGCGAACCGTCACGCACCCACCTCCCGCGCGCTTTGCATTTCGGCCTCGATCCGGGAGGCGGCGGCCACAGGGTCGGGCGCGGCGATCACCGGCCTGCCGACGACCAGAAAGTCCGATCCGGCGCGGACCGCCTCGGCGGGCGTGGCGGTACGGACCTGGTCACCGACGAGCGAGCCCGCCGGCCGGATCCCCGGCGTGACGACGAGGAAGTCCTCGCCGTGGCGACGTTTGAGTGCCTCGGCCTCGAGCGCGGAGGCGACGACGCCGTCCAGCTCGCACTCCGCGGCGAGTGCCGCGAGGCGCGCGACCTCCTCGCGCATGGAGCGCAGTTCCTTGTCCCAGACCTGTTCGATGTCCTCCGCGGTGAACGAGGTCAGCAGCGTGACGCCGAGCAGGCGCGGCCCATCGGAACCGACGGCCTCACGCGCGGCGCGGAGCATGGACGCACCACCAGCCGCGTGCAGCGTGAGCATCGCCACGCCGAGCTCGGCGGCGGCTTCCACCGCCTGAGCCACGGTATTCGGGATGTCGTGGTACTTGAGATCGAGGAAGACCCGCTTGCCTCGAGCGTGGAGTTCCTCGATCACGGCCGGCCCCGACCGCGTGAAGAGCGGGGCTCCGACCTTGTACCAGCCGATGGCCTCTCCAAGACGGTCGACCAGGGAGATGGCCTCATCGGCCGTGGGGAGATCTAGAGCGACGATCGTCGTTGACATGGTCCGGACCTGGAATGGAGGTCAACCCACGTGCGCGGCGCCAATGAGCTCCCGGACGTGGCGTACGCCCGTCCGGTCGCCGTATCGACGCAACGCAGAGATTACACGTTCGGCGGCGCGTGGGTCCGCGAAGCTCGCCGTGCCCACCTCCACGAGGGAGGCGCCGGCGAGCATGTACTGCAAGGCGTCCTGTGCGGTGCGGACCCCGCCGACCCCGATGATCGGGACATCGACGCGACGCCTGGCCTGCCAGACGGCGTGCACGCCCATCGGCAGGATCCCGGGCCCACTCACCCCGCCGGAGCCGGCGCCGAGCACCGGCCGACGGGTCTTGAGATCGAAGAGGAGCCCCGGGAAGGTGTTGATGAGCGTGAGCCCATCGGCACCTGCTTCGACCGCCGCCTCGGCCATACGACCGATATCGGGCACGTTCGGTGAGAGCTTCACGATGAGCGGCCTTCGCGTGGCCCGCCTGGCGTGCCGTACGACTTCCGATAGCAGTTCACGGCTCGCGGAAAACTGAGCGCCACCCTTCTTCACGTTCGGGCACGAGACATTCAATTCGAAACCGACGAAGCCGTCCTCACCGTCGAGCGCTTCGAGGACCTGAACGTAGTCCTCGACGGCCGCGCCTGCCACATTCACCAGAACGCGTGCCCGATCCAGATTCCGCGCCAGCCATGGGAGCTTCTCGGAACGAAATCGTTCGAGCCCCACGTTGGCCAGGCCGACGGAGTTCATCATCCCGGCGTCGTACTCGGTCACGCGCGGCGCGGGATTGCCCTCACGCGGCTCGGGCGTGACCGCCTTGGTGACCAGTCCGCCGAGGGCGTCCAGATCGACCACGTCGGCGACCTCGTGGCCGTAGCCGCACGTGCCACTCGCCAGGAGGATCGGGTTCTGGAAGACGGTGCCGAAGAGTTCCTGTTCCAGATTCACGCCGGCCTCCACCTCATGCGCCGTCGCCGGACAGCCAGAGGTGCTCGTGCGAGCGGAAGAACTCGTCGATCGCATCCGCCAGGGCGCCCGTCATCCGGTCCTGGAAATCCGCATCCCCCAGGATCGTGGCCTCCTGCCGATTCGAGATGAACGCCATCTCCACCAGCACCGCCGGCATGAATGCGCCGACCAGAACACGGAAGCCCGCCTGCTTGACACCCCGGTTCGGGCCGGGGTGGAACGTCGCGATCCGTCTCTGGATCACCTCGGCCAGATCGTTGCTCGCACGCAGGTAGAAGTCGTTGCGCAGCGTATTCAGGATCCAGTCGACGCCTTCGCCTTCGGGTGCGGCCTTCTCTTCGAACTCGACCGCCGCGTTTTCCATCTCGGCGACCCGCCGCTCATCCTCGGTGCGCGCCTCCGAGAGGAAGAACGTCTCGAAGCCGCGCGCAGAGCGGTTCGATGCCGCATTCGCGTGGATCGAAATGAAGAGCGCGGCGGGCCGGCCCGCCTTCCACTCGTTCGCCAGGTGCGGGCGGTCCGCCAGTGCAATGAGCGTGTCCGTCGTGCGCGTCAGATGCACCTCGTAGCCGCCCCGGCGCTCGAGTTCGCGCGCAAGGCGCCGGGCCACGGTGAGGACCACGTCTTTCTCGCGCAGCCCGTTCGGGCCGATCTTCCCCGGATCGCGCCCGCCGTGGCCTGGATCGATGACGACGACCCGTGGGCCGAGTTCCTCTTCCCGTGTCGTGGCAGGGACAGCCGCAGAGCCGGTCGACTCCGCCGCCGAGGTCACCCGGAGCACGCCGTCGCCATAGCGAAAGCGCGTGGGGTAGTGCTTCGGCAGCCACTCGACGAAAAACTGATGGGGGAGATAGACGACGCCGCCCTCGCGGTAGACGGGCGCGACGAGTTGCTGTGCGCGGCCGGCCGCGATGAAGAAGGGCGAGAGGAGCTCGAATTCGAGGGTGTCGCCGGCCAGGACGGCCCGTACGCCCTCCGGCTCCGTGGCGATGTCGGCGCCGAGACCGGCAAGGGCGCGGGCCGGGTACGCCGCGTACCCCCGGTGCATGGCGAGGGGCACCGTCACCGGCTCCCCCACCCCCTCCACGCGCAGCGGCTGAGCCTGCCCCAGGAGCGTCGATGGCGCCGCAAGCAGCACGAGCGCCAGGATGAAGCGTATCATCGCAGGTTCTTGGCGGCCCGCTCGATCTCCCGCTCGGCAGTGCGACGCTTGAGCGTCTCGCGTTTGTCGTGGAGCTTCTTCCCGCGCGCGAGCGCCAGCGTCACCTTCGCGTAACCCCGGCGGAAGTAGATATCGAGTGGCACGAGCGTGAGACCTCTCTCCTGCACCGCGCCGATGAGACGTCGGATCTCTCGGGCGTTCAGAAGCAGCTTTCGCGGGCGCAACGGGTCCACGTTGAAGCGGCTGGCCGGATCGTAGGGGCTGATGTGCAGGTCGTAAACCCACACCTCACCGTTGTCGACCCGAGCGAAGGCGCCCGCCATGCTCGCCCGCCCCGCCCTGAGCGACTTGACCTCGGGCCCGGTGAGCACGAGCCCCGCCTCCCAGGTGTCCAGGATCTCGTACTCGTGACGCGCCTTTTTGTTGCGCGCCACGATCTTTCGGCCTTGTTCCGAAGAATTCGCCATAGCCGTTCAATGTAGCCGATCCACCAGGGGAACGGAAGCCGGGGCACGATCTGCCCGGATCGTCGCCGGTCAGTAGATCATGACCGGCGTTCCGACGTCGACGAGGTGATAGAGGGTGCGCGCATCCTCGTTCGTGAGACGGATGCAGCCGTGCGAGACACGGCGTGCTTCGGGGTCGGGGTGAAGCACGAGGTCGGGGCTGCTGGTCCCATGTAGTGCGAGTTCGTAGCCAATGTAGAGGGCGGAGGTGCCGAGCATCCCCTCGTCGCGACGCTCGGGCGAGTCGATCGGCGGCACGGGCTTGCCTTCCTTGACGTACGCCCATTCCGGCTTGATCCAGACCGGATCCTTCTCCTTGCGCTGGATGCGGAACACGCCGCGCGGAGTGTCGAACTCCCACGCGCGTCCGTCGGCCTCGAGACGGAACCCGGTCCCGGTGCCGACGGGTGCCGACCAGATGGCGTGCCGCCCCTCGACGAGGTAGAGCCGGTTCTCGTCGAGCCGGATGACGATGTAGCGCTCCGCCCCGTGGAGAGGTGCCTCGACGAAGAGCGCCTCCTCGGGCACCGGCTCCTCCCCGATCGTGAGGATGTCCACGGGGAGTTGCGCCCGAGCGGGCGTCGCCGCCACGAAGGCGGCCGCCACGGCGACGAGGCCAATGACGAGATGACGAACCACCATGCTTCCCACGCTCCGAGTTCGACGTCCAGATTCAACGCAGACGTTCCTTCTGCTGCCGTCGGATCCGCCGCATGGCGTACACCTGCCCGACCTCGCCCCCCAGGATGAACGCCACGGCCGTATAGTAGATCCAGAGGATCAGGATGATGAGTGTGGCGAAGGTGCCGTACGTCGAGGTGTAGTCGGCGACGTTCGTGACGTACCAGCCGAAGCCCTGCTTCATGAGCTCGAAGGCGACGGCCGTGAACGTCGCGGCCACGAGCGCCGTTCCCCACTGGATCCGCCGCGGCGGAAGGTAGCGGTAGATCAGGAGGAACATGACCCAGATCGACAGGAAGGCCACGACCCAGCCATAGAGGAAACGCGTGAACCTCGACGCGCCATCTTGAATCCCGAGGAAATCGAGCCCGAAGCTGGTGACGATGCGCAGCGTGAGGGTCAGGCCGACATTCAGTGCCAGGAGCGTCCCGGCGGCGACGACCATTTTCATGTCGAAGAGCTTGCCGGCGATGATACCACGTCCGGCCTGAATGTCGAAGATCTCGCGCAGCGCGGTCCGCAGCGTGCCGACGAGGCGGGTCGAGAGCCAGATCAGGACGACGGTCCCGATGCTCAACAGGCCCGTGCTCTGCTCGAGGAGCTGGTGGAGCATGCCGCGCACACCCGCCTCGAACTCGTCGCTCACCGGGGGAAGGCTCTCGATGATGTAGCGGAGCACCGTCTCGGTGGGGTCCGCGTCCTGGAGCCGCAGCATCGTGCCCGCGATACCGAGTGCCGCGAGGACGAGCGGAACGAAGGCGACGAGCACGTTGAAGGCGATCGCGCCCGCCATGAAGAAGATGTTGTCCGCCTCCGCCTTGCGGACGACGCCTCGCACGAAATCCGCGGTGGCTCGCCACGCACGGGCCAGCCGGATGCGGGTAGGCTCGGCGCGCCCTCGCCCTGAGCGTGGGTCAGCCGTATCCGCTCCGGCGGCGCGATCCGTCGACTTCGCCGGGTTCGTCATGTCAAACAGCTCCGCGTACTCCGGCGAGTGAAGCGGGCAAGATCCCGGCCAATCAGAGATGCGAACCGGCCCCTCCCGACGGGGAGAGGCCGGTGAGGGTCGGGAGGCATGTGGCCACGCCTCAGAGCGGACGTTCCTCGTCCGGCAGGGCCGGCTCGTCCTCGACGGTGGTGGATGCGGCGCCCCACTCCGCACTCGAGGCCTGCACGCGCCGTTCGAGATCCTCACGCGTACGGCGAGCCGCCTCGCGGCCGGCCTCCACCGCGCTGCGGGCGGATTCCATCCGGTCCGTCACCTGAACGCGCAGATCGCCGACGGTGGAGTTCACCGTCTCCTGCACTTGGCGCATCGCACCTTCGGCGCCTTCACGCAGGCGCCTGGCGCCATCGCGCAGTTCGCGCCGCGTCTCCTCACCCGAGCGGGGCGCGAGGAGCAGCGCAGCGCCAGCGCCGAGGAGGGCACCCCAGAGGAACGAGGAGAAGCTGCCGGATCGGCGCTCCACCACGATGTACGGCGTGTCGTCGTAGTCGGCCATGGGTCGCTCCTTCCGAGGCGCCGTGGCGGCCGGCGTCGGCGCCTGATACGGTTGTGAAGTCTACTCGGCCGCGACCGGCTCATCCATGAAGGATTTCAGCCGCTCGCGCAACTCTTCTTCGGAGATACCGAGGAATCGGGCGGTCTTGGCGTGGTCGCCGCCGGCGAAGGCGAACGTCTTGAGCGTCAGCAGGCGCCCGGCCTCCTCCAGCGTGGTCCCGACCTGAACGTGGACCTCGCGCTCGTCGAGTGCCACGTGGCGCGGCCGGAGGTCACCGACCTCGATCGTCTCACCCTTGGCGAGAATGATGGCGCGTTCGACGGCATTCTTCAACTCGCGGACATTGCCGGGCCAACGGTAGGTCTCGATGTACTCGAGTGCCGCATCGCTGAAGGCGATCACCCCGCGCCCGTGCTCCTTCGCGAAGCCGCGGAGGAACTCCTCGGCGAGGAGCCGGATATCTCCGCTGCGCTCACGCAGCGGCGGCAGCGCGATCGGCATGACCGCCAGGCGGTGGTAGACGTCCTCGCGCAGCTTGCCCTCCTCCAGCGCTTCCCGGACGTCCTGGTTGGTGGCCGCGACCACGCGGATGTCCACCGAGATCTCCTTCTTGCCGCCTAGGCGCCGGAAGGAACGCTGCTCGAGCGCGCGCAGAAACTTGACCTGGATGTCCGGCTCCATCTCGGCGACCTCGTCGAGAAAGAGCGTGCCGCCGTCGGCCAGCTCGAAGCAGCCGGGCTTCTCGTTGATGGCGCCGGTGAAGGCGCCCTTCTCGTGGCCGAACAACTCGTTCTCGAGGATCTCGCGCGGGAAGGCGCCGCAGTTGACGGCGACGAAAGGCCCCTTCCGGCGGCTCGACTTGTCGTGGATCGCACGGGCGACGAGTTCCTTGCCCGTGCCGCTCTCACCAGTGATCAGGACGGTGACGTTCGAGGGCGCGACGGCTTCGATCATGTGGTAGATCGAGCGCATCTCCTCCGATTCGCCGATCATTTCGCCGAACCGCGTCAGGCGCTCCAGGCGCATCTGGAGCCGGCGATTGGCGGTCTTGACCTGGTACTTGTCGAGCGCCTTCGGGATCAGCGCCTTGAGGCGCTCGAGATCGAGGGGCTTGGTCAGGTAGTCATAGGCACCGCGCCGCATCGCCTCCACCGCCGACGCGACGGTCCCCTCGCCCGTGATGATGATCACCTCGCTGTCGATCCCCTCGTCCTGCATGCGGGCGAAGAGCTCGAGTCCATTCATGCCGGGCATCTTGAGATCGGCGAGGACCAGGCCGTACTCGCCCGACTGCACCAGATCCCACGCCTCATCGCCATCGGTGGCCATCTCCGCGGGATAGCCATCGTCCGAAAGGATCATCTTCAGGCCTTCGGCGACGTGCCTCTCGTCATCGGCGATCAGGAGCTTCGGTTGACTCATAGCGGTCTATGATCCTCGACCCCGGAGGGCAGTGGTGGTGAATATGGCCTCGGGCGCAATCGTGCTTCAGGCGCCGGTCGCGCGGGGCAGCCAGAGCGTGAAGGAAGCGCCGCTGCCGTCGCCTGCATCCACGAACTCGATGCGGCCGCCCCCCTTCTCGAGGAGCGCGTGGGCCACCGACAGTCCGAGACCGGCGTGGCCCGGGCGAGTACTGAATCCGGGGGTGCCGATACGGTCGATCGCATCGGTGGGGATGCCGGGACCGGTGTCGGTGAGCCTGACCCGCACGCCCTCGGCATCGCAAGCGCCCTCGATGAGGAGCCGTCCGCCCTCGGGCCGCATGGCATCGATGGCGTTGACCACGAGGTTCAACAGCGCGTGCCGAAATGCGGCGACGGAGACGAAAGCCGACGCCTCCATACCGACTGGGTCGAACCGGACATCCACCTTGGAGAGCCTGCCGAGCAGCTCGATCAGCGGAAGGATCTCGGAGACGACCTGATCGATAACGAGCTCGGAGACCGACTCCCGCGAAGGCCGGAGCAGGCGGAGCAGCCAATCGATCAATTCGTGCGCACGGCCGATCTCGACTTCCAGGACCCGGACGCGGTCGAGGGCTTCGGCTTCGCTCTGTGCCGCGATCCTGCGCCGAATCAACTCCGTATTGATGACCGCCGCATGAACCGGGTTCTTGATCTCATGGGCGAGGTCCTCGGCCAGGCGACTCAGCAGATCGAAGCTGTTGGCCCTGATCTGGATCGACGTTACGGCAAGCGTCCCAGTTTTCACCCGAACCGTGTCTCTGGTGGTGCAGACAACGCAGCCGGCCTCGATGCCGGCACGGACAATGCGACGCAGGAATTGTTCCCCTGCTCCGGCGGTGGGCGAACGGTGCCGGGACGACTCGGCTGCCGATACGCGGCGCGCCATCCCCTCGGCGAGGTCGGCCCGGCACGTCGGTGTTCAGCTACACGACCAGCGCGCCTCCGTCGGCGGCGGCGACGGTGCGTCAAAGCCTTCCCTGCCCATCCGGGCGTAGGTGAGCCGCTTGCCGAGTTCCACGCCTGGCTGATCGAGTGGATCCACTTCGTAGAGCGCGCCCGCGTAGACGGTGGCGATCTGAAGGAGCATGATGAGCTGCCCGACGGTGTGCGCATCGAGCTCGGGCAGCTCCAGCGTCATGTTCATCCGGCCCTCGCGGGCGAGGGCCTGGGCGGTCGCGCCACGCTCCGCCTCGAGGAGTTCGCCGAGCGTATTCCCTCCGAGGTAGCCCAGCGCCTCGACATCGGGATACACGTTCGGAATCTCGACGTCGACCGGCTGGCGTCCGACGCTGAGCAACGTGAGCGTCTTGTCGAAGGGTCCTTCCATGTAGAGCTGGACCTGGGAGTGCTGATCCGTTGCGCCGAGTGCCTGGACCGGTGTCGGTCCACGGAAGACGTCGTCGCCCGAGAGGCTACGGCGCTTGCCGAGGCTTTCAGCCCAGAGCTGACGGAACCAGTCGGCGATCCCGAAGAGGCGATCGCTGTAGGCCATCATGACATGGATCGGCGCGCCGGCCTCGGTGTCGGCCAGGTACTGGAGGGCGGCGAAAAGGCCGGCCGGGTTGTCCGTCAGCTCATCCGTGGCGCACCGCTGCTCCATGGCCCGCGCGCCCTCGAGGAGCCCGTCGACGTCGATCCCGACGAGGGCCGCGGGGAGGAGC
>CALKIP010000097.1 GCA_937995995.1 uncultured bacterium | reverse complement strand
CACGACCCGTTCCTCCCACCGCTCTTCATGTCGTCCGGGGTGGCGACGGCGGCGGCGGCGATCTTCCTCCTCTCGTGGGCGTCGGGTCTGGGGGAGGCGAGTGGTCGTCGGCGCGTGCTGCGGACCGGGGCGATGGCGCTGGCGTTCGAGGCGGTCATGCTCCTGGGCTCGATCGTGGTCGGGCTGGGCGGCGTCTCGCCGTTCTTCCTCGGGTGGTGGACGGCGCTATTCTGGATCGTGATCCTGCCGTTCGGCGTGGTGCTGCCTCTGGTGCTCCTCTCGATGGCGCTCTTCCGCGACCGCGAGCTCGTCCGGAACGCCGCCGTGGTGGGTGCGTCGCTCGTCCTCGTGGGCGGGATCCTTCTCCGTCTGCTCGAGGTCCTGGGCGGGCAGTCGTACTACGTGCCGTACTGAACCCGGCTCCGGTCGGGAAGGAGGGGTCTTGCGTCTCGATCGTCGTGTCCTCGTCGTCCTCGCGGTCCTGACGGTGCTCCAGGTGGTGGTCTACTACGACCACTTCGCCGTGGCGCTCAGCCTCCTCTTCGGGCTCGGGATCGGGTTGTGGCTGCGGCACTGGAGCGCGGCGGTGCTGGCGCTCGCACGGGCCGCGGAGTCGAGGCCGATGGCGCAGGTTCGTGGACATCGGGGCGGGGACGGGGTGGACCGAGGACGTGCGCGGGTGGGAGTTGCTCTTCGGAATCGGACTCTCGTTCCTCGGCGGGTTGATCGGTGGCGGGATCTTCGACCTGCTCCGGATGGATCGTGAGGGGGGCGGGGAGATGGTGACGGAGTAGGCAGGCGGGACAGGGAAGGAACGAGCGACGCGGCGGCGGATCCCGGGGGGGCGCCGCCGCGTCGCATCTCGCAAGGTGACGTGTCCACGAACGGGAGTGGGAGATGGCCCTGTCACGACGTGATTTCCTCAAGGTTTCCACCGGCGCCGGCGTCGGCACGGCACTGGGCGGGCTGGCGGCGCTGGGCGTGAGCCTGACGCCAGCGCTTGCGCGGGCGCAGGAGTTGCGGATCAAGGATGCCGCCACGATACCGAGCATCTGCCCCTACTGCTCGGTGGGTTGTGCGACGCTGATCCACGTCAAGGACGGCGAGCTCATCAACATCGAGGGCGACCCCCGGAGCCCGCACAACGAGGGGACGCTCTGCCCGAAGGGCGCGGCCATCTACCAATTGCACCGCAACCCCAACCGGCCGACCAAGGTCATGCATCGGAAGCCGGGGGCACGGGAGTGGGAGGTCGTCGACCTCGACTGGGCGATGGACCGTGTCGCGCAGCTGGTCAAGGAGACGCGGGACGAGACGTTCATCGAGCGCCTCCCCGACGGGACGCTGGTCAACATGACGCCGGCGATCTTCCTCCTGGGCGGCGCCACGCTGGACAACGAGTTCAACCACGTCGCGCAGAAGTTCGGGAGGGGGCTCGGGATCGTCGCGATCGAGAACCAGGCCCGCATATGACACAGCTCCAGCGTCCCCGGTCTGGGGACACGGCTCGGACGCGGCGCCGCAACGATGTATCCGAGAAACCTGGAGCACGCCGACTGCTTCGTCGTCATGGGCTCGAACATGGCCGAGAACCACCCGGTCGCGTTCCGCTGGCCCATGCGCGCGCGGGTGAACGGCGCCACGCTGATCCACGTCGACCCGCGCTTCACGAGGACGAGCGCGATGTGCGACATCCACGCCCCGATCCGGGCGGGGACCGACATCGCGTTCCTGGGCGGGCTGGTCAACTACGTCCTGAACAGCGAGCGGTGGAACACGGAGCCGTTCTTCCGTGAGTTCGTCACCAACTACACGAACGCGGCGACGATCATCGACGAGCGGTTCCAGGACGCGGAGGACCTGGACGGCGTCTTCTCGGGGCTGAAGTCCTACGAGGAGCCGGGGTTCTGGCCGTTCAACGCGCTGCTCGGCGAGTACGACAACTCGACGTGGCAGTACTCGCGGGGCGGCGTTCGTCCCGAGCAGCGGCAGGCCGCGACGCTGCGGACCGGCGAGGCGGCGGGTCAGGCGCCGCAGCAGGAGGAGCCGCCTCCGGGAGGGCCGCCGTTCGACCACCTGGTGCAGTCGCTCAAGAAGCCGACGCCGGCGGTGGATCCGACGCTGCAGGACCCGCGCTGCGTCTTCCAGCTCGTCAAGCGGCACTTCAGCCGCTACACGCCCGAGATGGTCGAGCAGATCACGGGGTGCCCTCGGGACAGGTTCCTCCAGGTCGCCGAGACGATCCTGGCCAACTCGGGCCCGGACCGGACCACGTCGTTCGCGTACGCGATCGCGTGGACGCAGCACACTTACGGCGTGCAGATCATCGGGTGCTGCGCGCTGCTGCAGCTTCTGCTGGGGAACATGGGGCGTCCGGGTGGCGGGATCATGGCGCTGCGCGGGCACGCGGCGATCCAGGGCTCGACGGACGTGCCGACGCTCTACCACAGCATCCACGGGTACATGGCGCACCCCTCGGCGCTCAAGCAGCACCAGTCGCTGCGCCACTACCTGGCCACCGAGACCGACCCGGGGAGCTACTGGGCGAACATGCCCAAGTTCATGGTCTCGTACCTCAAGTCGATGTACGGCGACGCGGCCACGCCCGAGAACGACTTCGGCTACGACTGGCACCCCAAGATCCTGGGCGACCACTCGCACATGGCGACGATGGCGGCCATGGAGGAGGGGCGGGTCCACGGGATGATCTGCGTGGGGCAGAACCCGGCCACCTCGCTGAACGGATCGGCACAGCGCCGGGCGATGCGGAAGCTGAAGTGGCTGGTCGTCAAGGACAACTGGCTGACCGAGACGGCCACGCACTGGTACAACGCGCCCGAGATCCGTGACGGCACGGTCAAGGTCGAGGACATCCAGACGGAGGTCTTCTTCTTCCCCGCGACGCAGATCGCCGAGTACGACGGCAGCTTCACCAACACACAGCGGATGCTGCAGTGGCACTTCAAGGCCGCCGACCCGCCGGGCGACTGCCGCACGGACACGTGGTTCTACTTCCATCTGGGCAAGCGCCTCAAGGCGATGTACGCCGACAGCACGCTCCCGCGGGACCAGGGGTGGAAGAACACGACGTGGGACTTCGATCGGGTGCCGGGTGAGGGGTACCAGCCGCCGAGTGGCGGGGTCGCGGACGAGCCGGACGAGCTCAAGATCCTGCGCGAGATCAACGGCTACTACACGGCGGACCCGAAGCGGCACCTGGCGGGGTTCGGCGAGCTCAAGGACGACGGCTCGACGACGTGCGCATCCTGGATCTACTGCGGGTGCTACCCGGCGCCGGACCGGAATCTGACGGCGAGCAAGGACCCCGGGCCGCAGGGCGTGCCGAGCGCGTTCCTGGACTGGGGGTGGGCGTGGCCGGCCAATCGCCGCGTCCTCTACAACCGCGCCTCGGCGGACCTGGACGGCAACCCGTGGAGCGAGCGGAAGCGCTGGGTCTGGTGGGACGGCGCGCGCGGCGAGTGGGTCGGCTACGACGTGCCGGACTTCGCGACGACCAAGGCGCCGAGCGCACCCGGGAACCCCGGCGGCCTCGGCCTCGATTTCCTCTCGGGCCGCGATCCCTTCATCATGAAGGGCGACGGCAAGGGCTGGCTCTTCGTCCCCGCCGGGCTGGTCGACGGTCCGCTCCCGACCCACTACGAGCCGGTCGAGTCCCCGGTCGAGAACCTCCTCTACTCCCAGCAGACGAGCCCCGTCATCAAGTACTGGGCGCGGGACAAGGAGTTCAACCAGGTCGCCCCGGTCGGGGACCCGAAGTACCCGTACGCAATGACGACCTTCCGCCTGACGGAGCACTACCTGGCCGGCGCGATGAGCCGCTGGAACCCCTATCTGACCGAACTTCAGCCCGAACTCTTCATCGAGATCGGTGTGGATCTGGCCCGGGAGAAGGGGATCGAGAACCTGGACTGGGTCCAGATCAGCACGCCCCGGCGAACGATCCGCGCCAAGGCACTGGTCACCAATCGGATCGGCATCATGAACATCGGCGGGCGGCGCGTCCACCAGGTCGCGATGCCGTGGCACTGGGGCTGGGAGGGCCTCTCCGTGGGCGACGTCGTCAACGACCTCACCGCCTGGCTCGGCGACCCGAACGTGTCGATGCACGAGGGGAAGGCATTCGTGTGCAACGTGGAGAAGGTGTGAGGGAATTGTCAGTGGTCAGTGGTCAGTGGTCAGCTGTCAGTGGTCAGCTATCAGCGAACTGCGGAAACCTGACGGCTGAAGGCTGATGGCTGACAGCTGACAGCTGAAAAGGAGATCTCATGGCCGAACCAATGGGCTTTTTCACCGACACGACCATCTGCATTGGCTGCAAGGCGTGTGAGGTGGCGTGCAAGGAGTGGAACCAGTTGCCGGCTCGGAACGGCGGCGTGACGGAGCTTACGGGGCAGAGCTACGACAACACGCTGCGGCTGGACGGGATCCACTGGCGGCACGTCAAGTTCGTCGAGCAGTTCGACGCGCCCTACGACGGCCGCTGGCTCCTGATGAGCGACGTCTGCAAGCACTGCGTGCAGGCCGGCTGCCTCGAGGTCTGCCCGACGGGCGCGATCATCCGCACCGAGTTCGACACGGTCGTGATCCAGTCGGACGTCTGCAACGGCTGCCGTGCGTGCATACCCGCCTGTCCGTTCGGGGTGATCGACCTGAACCCGGTCTCGGGGACGGCACAGAAGTGCACGCTCTGCTACGACCGCATGACGCAGGGGCTCGAGCCGGCGTGTTCCAAGGCGTGCCCGACCGACTCGATCCAGTTCGGCCCGATCGACGAGTTGCGCGACCGGGCGCAGCGGCGCGTCGCCCAGCTCCACGAGCAGGGTCAGGAGGATGCGTACCTGTACGGCGCGGACCCCGACGGGCCGCTGGGCGGGCTCAACGCCTTCTTCCTCCTGATCGACGAGCCCGAGGTCTACGGCTTGCCCCGCGCGCCCGAACTGCCGAGCGCGAGGTTGGGCCGGGCATCGATCTTCTCGGTCGCGGGCGCGGCGGTCCTGGCGGTGCTGGGGCTGATCGGGCTGCGAAAGCAGAGGATGGACGAGGCTGCGCAGGGCGAGGTCGAGGGCTAGGTGGGGTGGGCCGACCTTTTCGCCTCGAGCCGGCCCTCGGAGCTTGCCCTGCCCTCGCGCTTGCGGATGCGCTCGTCCGACAAGCAACACACGGGCAGCGAAACAGGGGCAAGGGCAGGCGTACGCGTAGGCGTGATGCAGGGTACGGACCGGTGTGGGGCACGAGTGGGCAGCGCGGTGAAGGCAGGAGGGTGGCTGCGATGAAGAGATGGTGGACAGCGGGTGTGCTGGTGGGGTTGGCGGCGGGGTGTACCCCGCCCGAAGCGGCGCGGGTGCGGGGTGGGGGGCCGGGGGCTGATCTGGGCAATCGGGATGCCGTCGTGGAGCTGCACGGCGGCTCGAACATGTACTGGGAGACTCCATGTCGGGCGACCAAGCTGCAGTGTCCGGGGCCACTGCCGGCGGCGGGGCTGCCGGAGCGAGATCGACTCTTGAAGCAGTGGGAGGGCTGAACCCCGAGTGGCGGTCGTGGCTGGAGCTGCTCGAGGCGACGCTCGATGCGCTGGATGAACCGGTCTGGGCGGCCGCCGCGCCGGAGTCGCCCGTGGAGGGGCGTCCGGCGGACGCGCCGCTGCTGCACGGGACGACGCTCGCTCTCGATGCGCGGCCGGCGCGCCGGTGGGTGCGGCGCCTGACGAAGGCAGCCGCGAGGCAGGCGGACCCGGGCGCGGCTTCGCTTGCCGGTCTGCGGTTCCACCGACTGGACGTGCACGCGTACCTCGAGGCGGCGATCGCTCAGGACTCGGTGCGCATGGAAGCGCTCGCGGGGGAGGCCGGCGCGCAGCCGGCGGCGCTTGCCGCGGTGGCCCAGCTCGCGGTGCGGCCGCTGCTGCTGGCGTGTGGCAGACGGCTCGCGGCTCACGTGCCGGCGAGTTGGTCACACGGTTACTGCCCGATCTGCGGCGCGTGGCCCGCGCTCGCGGAAGTACGCGGAATCGACCGCTCACGGCGGCTGCGCTGCGGGCGCTGCGGCGGCGACTGGCGCTTTTCCGTGCTGCGCTGCCCCTACTGCGATGAGAAGGACCACGCGAAGCAGGGCTCACTCGTGCCCGAAGGCGAGGAGGAGGTGCGGAAGGTGGACACGTGCCGGACGTGCGGCGGCTACGTCAAGGCGGTCACGACGCTGCGCGCGATCGAGGCGCCTGCCGTACTCGTCGAGGACCTGGCGACCGTCGAGCTCGACATCGCGGCGCTGGAGCGGGGCTACGCGCGGCCGGAACGGCCGGCGTACGCCCTCGAGGTCCACCTGACCGATGCGCGCCGCCGGCCACTCGTCCGCTCCGGAGGCGGACGATGACGTCGCGGCCCGTGGGTGCGCCGGGCGCACTGCGCCCCGCGGAATTCTGCCGCGAACTCGTCGCCACACTCGAAGCGTCCGAAGGCCGACGTCGTCGTCGTAAGCGTGATACGAGGCCCGACGCGATCGGGCTCGCGATCAAACGCTCATTGCTCGAGGCGGTCGTGGCGGAGGACCCGGAGCCGGAAGACTTCGAGGCATGGCTGCTCGAACGCTGCCTCGCCGCCGGCCATGGCAGCGGTGCGGTGCGGGCGATGGCGCTCTCGATCTGGGACGAATGGCAACTGGCCGAATCGGCGCCGGACTTCCGCGCCTGGCTCGCCGAGGGCGCGCCCTCGGACGACCGGGACACGGGCGAAAAGCCGTCGCCGGAAGGGAGTGCGGGGCAATGCAAGTTCCGAAGCCAAACGCCGCGCTGACCACGCTGGCCCTCGCGCTCGCCGTACTGGCGGCGTGTCGGCCGGGTGACCTGGACCTCGACAGGGAGATCGAGCCGGGGACGGAGATCAACCTCGAGGCGATGTCGCCCGAGGAGCGGCAAGCCGCCCAACCGGGCGACGTCGTGGCCAGCATGACGCGCTACGCCGCCCCCCAGGTCACCGTCTACGACCCGCCGCCGGACCTCTCCCCCACCGATCTCGGCGTGGTCTACATCCCGAGTGGCCCGCCCGCCGCCCCCGCCTCCGGCGCCGGCGACACGCTCGGCATCCCGCCGGGCAACATGCCCGCGCCCTCGGGCGTCGACACCTCCTCGGTGCCGCGACCGGCGCCGGTCCCGGTGCCGCAGCCGCTGCCGTTGGATACGCTGGACGGGGGGAGGTGAACTGGCAGAGCAGCACTACGATGGGGGTGGTCCTCTCCGGGGACTCGGAAACTCACGAGGCACTACAGCGAGCGTGGTCCTCGCCTGGGGCTGCGCAACTCGCCCCCGCCCTCGCCTGGGGCTAGGGCATGCTCGCAGTATCCGAAGACTACCGCCTCCCACGCCTGGTACCTGGACGGGCTCCAGGAGCCGAGGTCGGAACCGGCCACAACCGAGCCCAAAGTCGTTTTCGTCCCAGCCCGCAGGACGCGATCGAGATCGGGCTCGGAAAGTGAGTCCTATCTCGTAACCGACACGCCGGAGTTCCATCGTAATCAATATCGGGCTCGCTATGCGACGCCTTTCTCGATGCCGAGCTTCCGCGGTGAGTCCATTACGACATTCGACTCGCTTCCGAGCCGAAGGCGGACTCCTACCCGGACTCCTACCCGGACTCCCACTCTGACTCCCACTCTGGTGCCGACGCCGACCCCGAGTGCGCACGCGAGGGATGTGGCCCGTGGTCTGAGTGGACACCATCGACCACATCACGGCGCGTGGCGTCTACGCCGAGCCCCACACGCGTGGCGACGCGCGGCGCTGGAGCGAATGCCGGGGGAAGCGTGCCGGAAGGCACCCCCAACACTTCGGTGGGTGTACGTGTATCCACTGGGTGAAGGGCGGTCGCGACGAGGTGGTTGATCGGTACGTCGGCTCCGCCGTGTGGTCCAGAACCAGGAGGTACGCGATGCGAAGGATCATCATTTCACTGTTCGCTCTCGGGCTGGCGGTAGCGCCCGCATCGGTCACGGCCGAGGCGCAGGAGGCGCCGCGCACCGGGGCGCGGAGGTCGATGCAGCGCCCCGACCCGGTTGCACGCATCATTGCACAGCGGGCGGAGCTCGAACTGACCGAGGATCAGGTGCAGCGCCTCGAGGCGATCCGCTCCCGGCTCGAGGAGCAGAACCGTCCGCTGCTTGAGCAGGTCCACGCGCAGATGGGCGAGGTCCGTGGCCAGCGTCGCGCGAATCGGCTGGCGCCGGCGAACGGAATGATGGCCGAGCGGCGCGCCGAACTGCGGGAGCGCTGGGAGCAGATGACGGAAGAGGAGCGCGAGCAGCACCGTAACGAGATGCGCGAGCGCCTGCGTGAGCGCCGGGAGTCAATGACCGAGGAGGAGCGCGAGGCGCTGCGTCAGCAGATGCAGGAGCGTCGCGCGGAGATGCGTGAGCGGATGGAGGCACTTCGTCCGACAATGCAGCAGCTGAGAGAGAACCAGCGCCAGGCGCTGGCCGAGGTCCGCGAGGTGCTGACGGAGGAGCAGCAGAGCAAGCTTCGTGAGATGCGCGAGCAGCGCATGAAGGAGCGTGGCGAGCGGCCTGGGCGGCGGCACCGGCGCGGCGAGGGCACGCAGCCGCAGAGCCGCTGACGCGAGCCTGCACGTGGCGGCATGAGTGCGCCGATCCGGTCGAGCGATGACGACCACGCCGTGCATCCCGCGCACGACGACGCACAGGATGCACGGCTCATCGACCGTGTCCGGCAGGGCGACGCCGACGCCTATGGCGAACTGGCCCGGCGCCACATGCGCCGGGCCTTCTCCATCGCCTATCGCATCCTCGAGCACCGGGAGGATGCAGAGGACGTCGTCCAGGAAGGGTTCGTCCGGGCGCTCGAACGGCTCGACTCACTGGAGCGGGGACGGCCGTTCCGGCCGTGGTTCCAGCGGATCATCGTCAACCAGGCGCTGAATTACCGCCGGGCGCGCACGGTCCGGCGGACGGAGCCGATTCCGACGGAGACGCCGTCTCCGTCGGGCACGCCGGAGCGTGAGGCCGAACGATCGGAGTTGAGAAGGCGGTTGCGAGAGGCGACGGCCGCTCTTCCGGAGCGTCAGCGCACGATCGTGCAGCTTTCGGAGCTCGAGGGGTTCACGAGTGCGGAGATCGCGGAGATCCTGGGGATCGCTTCCGGGACGGTGCGCTGGCAGTTGCACCAGGCACGACGAACGTTACGCAAGGCCCTCGCGTCGTTCATGGAGGAGCAAGCATGAGTAGGGAACGGCACGACTTCGACGATGCCGAGCTGAGACGGGCGCTCCGCGCCGCTGCCCCGGAGCCGCCGCTCGACGAGGTGGACTGGGACCGGCTACACGGCCGGATCCTGGCCGATGCCCGCGGGATCCTGGCCCGTGCGACGGGCCGGCGGTCCTGGTGGGAGGTGGCGGCGGTGTGGGCGAGGCGTGGTGTGCCGCTCACGGCGACGGCCGCCGCGGCCGCCGCGATCGCGCTGCTCCTCGCCGGCCCGCCCATGGGTGGCACGCCCGTGGAGCTCGAAGCCTACGCGTCCACCGTCACGCTGGAGGACGTACTCGCGGCAGAGGCCGGCCCGCTCTTCACCGCCGAATCGGCGGAAGAAGCGCTGGCGCGCGCGATCCTGTACGGCGACGGTGCCATCCTGAACGGCAACATGGAGGAGTGGTAGATCGATGCGGATCCAATTCGGCCCACGTGCAAAGGCGGCGCTCCTGCTCGCGCTGGTCGGCACGCTCGGCGTCCTGGTGGGGATCGGGCTGGACCGCCTGGTCGCGAGCCCCGCACCGCCGGGCATGGAGATGCCTGCCCGGCAGCACGACGGTCCACGCGAAGGCCCGTCCCGGGACCGACGGGCTCCTGACGCCTGGGGCCGCGGTTTCATGCCCGGCCTGCGCTTCAGCGAGCGGATGGCGGAGGAGCTGGAGCTGACGGCGCAGCAGAAGGTGGCGATCGACAGCATCATGGCCGAGAATCGGGTGCGGGTGCGCGCGCTCATGCGCGAGTACCAGCCGCGCTTCCGCGAGATCGTCGCCGAGACGCGCCGCGAACTGGACGCGGTGCTGACCGAAGAACAGCGCGAGCGGGCACGGGAGCTCATGGAGGAGCGGCGGACGAGGCGGAGCCGTTAGAGCGTCTCTTCTGTCCGCATCCCGATGCCGCTCAGTCCCCGACCTCGACTGTGGTAATCTGGGCCCGGTATCGGGCCCGAGTCCGAGCCGGTGCAATCAACGCCCCGGCCCTCAATCCGCCGCCATGGGCAGCTCGGACTCCGCGGCCCGCAGCGGCAGCCAGAGCGTAAAGGTAGAGCCCCGCCCGACTTCGCTGTC
>CALKIP010000096.1 GCA_937995995.1 uncultured bacterium | reverse complement strand
GGTCGCCAGGGCGACGCCGCCGCCGCAGGCCCCGTTCCCCACCCGCCCCCCGCCCCCGGCGCCGGTACCCGAACTCCGCCCCCCGAATCCGACCCTGACCCCTGACCCCTGACCCCTGACTCCTGACTCCTGATTCCTGATTCCTGATTCCTGATTCCTGATTCCCGCCTCACGGCAACAAATCCAGGATCCGGCGCTCGAGCCCCTCCTTGATCTCGCGTCGGGCCGCGTCCACGTCGCCATCGACGATGTCCATGACGTGCACGTAGAGGGTGCGGCGGTCGTCCGAGACGTCCAGGCTCAGTGAACCGGGAGTGACGGAGTTCAGGTTGGCCAGGAGGGTGATCTGGGCATCGGTCCGCACGTCGAGTGGGACGGCAATCACGCCGGGGCGCATGTCGAGGCGGGGCGTGAGCACCTGCCGGGCCACGCGCAAGCTGGAGAGAACCAGCTCCCACGCGAAGATCGCGGCGAAGGCGACGGCGCGCCAAAGTCCGAAGTAGTACGACGAGGGGTCGAGTACCGGCCGTGCGACGAGGAGCACGAGGTAGCCGCAGGCGAAGCCGACGAGCAGGTCGAAGGGGGTGAACGAGCCCTGGATCGCCGCCCACAGCAGGGCGAGGAGGAGATTCGCCAGGAAGAGGGTCATGGGCTCGCTCCCATCACGGCCTGGATGTAGAGGGTCGGCTCGAGCACCTCGGCGGCGGCCCGCTCGGCCAGGACCCAGAGCGGGTAGGCCCAGAGGCCGATCGCGACGGTGAGAGCCGCTAGAGATGCGACGGGGATCATGAATCGCTCATCGACGGCGACGGGTACGCGGCGCTCGTCGTCGGCCCCCGTCGTCGGCTTCTCCTTCCAGAACGCCTCTGCCCAGATCTTCGTCATGGAAAAGAGCGTCATGAGGCCGACGATCAGTGCGGTGGCGACGATGGCGTACGCGCCGGTCTCGAGCCCCGCACGCACCAGGATCAGCTTGGCCCAGAATCCGGAGAGCGGCGGAATGCCGGCGAGCGAGAGCGCCGGGATCAGGAAGAGGATGCCCAGGAACGGGTGCGACCGGTAGAGACCGCCGAGGCAGGCCAGGTCGGAGGTGCCGCCGAGCCGCCGAATGATTCCGCTGATCAGGAACAGGTTCGCTTTCACGATGATGTGGTGCACCACGTAGAAGATCGAGCCGAGCAGGGCGAGGGGCGTGAAGAGCGCGAGTCCCATGACCATGTAGCCGATCTGGCTCACGATGTGGAACGAAAGGATGCGGCGCACCTCGTTCTGCGCCGCCGCACCGAGCACGCCACTCACCATGGTGAGCCCCGCCACCCAGAGGAGGATGGTGTGGGTGTAGCCGACGTCGCGTGTGAAGAGGAGGGTGAAGACGCGGATCAGCGCGTAGACGCCGACCTTGGTCAGGAGACCGGCGAAGATGGCCGAGACGGCGATCGGCGGGGTGGGGTAGGACGCCGGCAGCCAGAGGTAGAAGGGGAAGACGGCGGCCTTAATCCCGAGGGCGACGATCAGGAGCACCGCGACCGTGGTGACGAGTCCCGGGGCGTCCACCTCGGCGAGTCGGACGGCGAGGTGGGCGAGGTTGAGTGTGCCGGTGACACCGTAGAGGATCCCGATGGCCGCGAGGAGGAGAAACGACGAGATCAGGTTCAGTACCACGTAGTGGATGGCGCCGTAGATCTGCGCTCTCCTGCCACCGAGGGCGATCAGCGCGAAGGAGGAGGTGAGCATCACCTCGAACCAGACGTAGAGATTGAAGAGGTCACCGGTGAGGAACGCGCCGCTCACTCCGGCAAGGAGGAGGTGCAGGAGCGGGTAGTAGCCGAACGCCGCGCGTGGCGGGTCGATGTCGGCCAGAGAGTAGACTGTCGTGGCCACGCCGACGATCGCGCTCACGAGGACCATGAGGGCGCCCAGGTGGTCGGCGACGAGGGTGACGCCGAAGGGCGCGGGCCAGTCGCCGGCCTGCATGACGAGGATCCCGCCACGTGCAACGCGTGTGAGGAGCGCGAGTGCCGCGGTGAGGTACGCGGCGGCGCCCGTGACTCCGATCCAGCGCTGTGTGGCCCGCCAAGGCGCGGCGACGAGGGCCACGACCGCCGTCGCGAGCGGGATCAGGATCGGCAGGACGAGGGGCCAGCTCATGAGGAAGGCTCGTCGGGGTCGGTGCTGCCCATGGCCTGATAGGCGCGGTAGACCAGGACCAGCGTGAAGACGAACAGCCCGAAGCCGATCACGATCGCGGTCAGGATCATCGCCTGGGAGAGTGGGTTGGCGAAGGTTGGCGCCGATATTTCCGGGTCGGCAGGGATGAGCGGCGGAACGCCACGCGAGAGGCGACCGGCCGTGAAGATCAGGAGGTTCACGGCGCTGCTCAGGAGGAGCAGCCCGAAGATGAGCCAGATCATGTTGGGGCGCAGCACCAGGTAGACGCCCGCGGCGAAGATTGCGCCGACGACAATGGCCAGGACCGGCTCCATCACTCTTCCTCGAGCGTCAGGATCATCGTCACCGTCGCCCCCAGGACCGTCAGGTACACGCCGAGGTCGAAGAGAAGTGGGGTGCCGAGCTCGAGTTCTCTTCCGCCGATCGTGACCGTGGTCCACTCACCACTCAGGATCGGTTGGCCGTACAGCGTCGGGACGAGTGCCGCGAGGAGGGCGAGTGCGAGCCCGGCCCCGATCAATGCCCTGGCATCGATGCGCAGCATGTGCCGCGCCGGCGCGGGGCCGTACGCGATGGCGACGAGTGCGAAGGCGAGTGCGGCGACCAGGCCGCCGACGAGCCCGCCGCCCGGTTCGTTGTGGCCGCGCAGCAGGAGAAAGACGGACAGGAGAAGGAGTACGAGGACGAGGAGTCGCGTGATCGTCTCCAGGATCAGCGACCGGATCGGCCAGCCGATCCCCCTTCCCGAAACTCCGCCGCGCAGCCTCACCAGTGCGAACACGCCAATCGCCGCACCCGCGATCACGACCACCTCGCCCAGTGTGTCCAGAGGGCGGAAATCGACGAGGATGACGTTGACGATGTTGCGCCCGTGGCCCTCGGGGATGCTCAGCTCGGCGTAGTACGCGGGCACCGTGACATCGAGCGGCACCTGGATGGCCGAGAGGAGAAGCATCGTCACGGCCGCACCGGCGGCCAGGGCAATGATCGCATCGCGCAGGTGGATGGCGGGCTTGGATTCCGGCTTTCTCGGGAGGCGCGGCATGCGCACCAGGACCAGTGCGGCGATGACGACGGTCAACGTCTCCACGAGGAACTGCGTGATGGCCAGGTCCGGCGCACCGAAGGAGGCGAAGACAAGTGCGACGGCGAAGCCGTGTACGCCGAGCGCAGTGAGTGCCTCGAGGCGTGAGCGGGCGAGGACGGCGGCGGTGATCGCGGCCACGATCAGCGCGGTCAGCATCCATTCGTGCACGCGGACGTTCAGTGGGGCGACGCCGCCCGGGAACGCACCACGGGCGAGGAGGGTGCCACCAATCCCCACGGCGACGGCGGCGAACGAGAGGAGGAGACCGTAGCCGAGGGGCCGTCTCTCGAGGATCCGCGACTGCACCCGCCCGATCGCAAGGAGCGCATCGATCACGGGGTCGTACCATCCGGCCGGACCCCAGCGGGCGAGCCGGTCGCCACGGGCCAGCAGCCGGCGGAGTGGGGTCCGCTTCAGGTAGACCGTGAACCCGACCGCGAGGGTGAGTGCACTGAGCACCAGCTCCGGCGCATTTCCGGGCCAGAGCTCGACCGGGTCCGGGTACGGCTCGCGCAGCACGGCGGCGGTCGCCGGCTCGACCAGCATCGCCCCGAGCCACGAGGGCATGCTGCCGAAGACGAGCCCGGCGAGCGCCAGGACCACCGGGCCGAGCTGCATCCCGAGGGGCGGGTCGTGCGGCTTTCGTGGCGTGGGTTTCAAGGGACCCGTGAACGGCCGCAGCACCAGGATCGCGGCGGCGGCGACGGTGAGCCCGTTGATGGAAACCCCGAGGAGGGTGAGCAGGGTGCTCGCATTCTCGAGGCCGAGCTGTGCGGCGTAGCCGGCTTCCTTGCTGATGAAGCCGAGAAGCGGTGGCAGGCCGGCCATGGAGAGTCCCGCGAGGAGCGCCGCGAGCGCGGTGCCCGGCATGATCCGTCCGATTCCGCGCAGTGCAGGAATCTCGCGGGTGCCCGCCTCGTGGTCCACGGAGCCGGCCACGAGAAAAAACGCGCCTTTGTAGAGCGAGTGCGCCAGGAGGAAGATGATGGCCGCTTGCACCGAAGCGGGATCGCCCAGGCCGAGGAGGAGGACGAGTTGGCCGAGTGCCGCGATGGTCGT
This sequence comes from uncultured bacterium, assembly GCA_937995995.1. Classification (GTDB taxonomy): domain Bacteria; phylum Gemmatimonadota; class Gemmatimonadetes; order Longimicrobiales; family RSA9; genus CALBZE01. Next base: position 5,997 of record CALKIP010000096.1, on the reverse strand, counting down.
GTACGCGAGGAGGCGCTTCATGTCCGTCTGGCGCAGCGCCTCCAGTGCGCCCCAGAATGCGGTCGCTCCGCCGACCAGGACGAAGATCAGGGTCCAGGCCGTCGTCCCCTCCAGCACCGGTCCCAGGCGGAAGAGCAGGTAGATCCCCGCCTTCACCATCGTCGCCGAATGGAGGTACGCACTCACCGGCGCCGGCGCCTCCATCGCGTTGGGCAGCCAGAAGTGGAAGGGGAACTGCGCAGACTTGGTGAAGGCGCCGAGGAGCACCAGGAGCAGGATCGGCAGGTAGAGCGGGCCGCTCTGCACCGTATCGCCGTGGAGCAGGACCGTCGAGAGCTGGAACGAGCCGACGACTCGCTCGATCAGGATGGAGCCGGCCAGGAGCGCGAGGCCGCCGAATGCGGTGACGAGGAGCGCCTGCAACGCGGCGCGCCGAGCGGCCGCACGGGAGTGGTCGAAACCGATCAGCAGGTAGGACGCGATGCTCGTCAACTCCCAGAAGACGTAGAGAACGATCAGGTCGTCGGCCACGACGAGGCCGAGCATCGCGCCCATGAACGCCAGGATCAGCAGGTAGAAGCGGCCGAGGCGTGGATGCCCGGCCAGATAGGCTCCAGAGTACAGGACGACCAGCGTGCCGATCCCGGTGACCGGCAGGGCGAAGAGGAGGCTGAGCCCATCGAGCCGGAAGGCGAGGGCGATGCCGAGGCCGGGGAGCCACGGCCGCGATCCATGCACGACGCCGCCCGCGGTGATCTCAGGAACGAGCGTCGCGAAGTAAGCGGTGAGCGCGAGTGGGACCAGGGCGAGGGCCCAGCTCGCCGCGCCGCGCAGGTGACGATGGATCCAGGGCGCAACGGCCGCCGCGGCGAAACACGAGAGCACCGCGGTCAGCATTTCAGTCGTCCCGTGGAGGTGTTGTCGAGGGGTCGGCCCGGTGGGCAGCGCGGGACTGGTCGCGCAACTCGTCGACCAGCGTCCGCTCCCAGAGACGGACGCCGGTCCGATACCCCGTGCGCCCGATCACGTGGGCGGCGACCGGTGCGGTGAGCACGAGGAAGATCGCCGCGACCGCCGCCCGTATCGCGATCTCCGCATCACCGAAGTGGACGCCGACGGCGGCCAGGATCAGGCCGATGCCGAGCGTGCCCGCCTTGGTCGCGGCGTGCATCCGCATGAGGAGGTCGGGCATGCGCAGTACGCCCAGTGCCGCGATCAACACGAAGGCGACACCGGACAGCAGGAGGATTCCGCTCACGACGGTGGCGATCGCTCCACCTCCTTTCGCTCCTCCGCCGAGCGCTCGGTGTAGCGCGCGAAGGCAAGGGTCGCCAGGAACGCGACGAGTGCGAGCGTGATCGCGGCGTCCAGGTAGGCAGGCCGGCCGGAGGCGATGGCGAAAACGGCCAGGAAGGCGACCGCGATGATCGCGATCGTGTCGAGTGCCACGACGCGGTCGGGCAGGGTCGGTCCCCGCACCAGCCGTACGAATACCAGTGCGATCGCGAGCAGCAGCGCGCCGAGAGCGAACCGGGCCACCTCAGCGATCACGCGGTTGCCTCCGTTCGGATGCTACTCCAGCACTTCGAGAATCCCGATGGCGCCCTTCTGACCGTGGCCGAAGGCGTGATTGACGAACGGGAACTTGCCCGGCACATCGGCGATCAGGTCGAAGACCATCCCGCCACCGGCGGGCACGTTGAAGGTCTGTACGCCCACGATGGGGTTGTGTGGCGGCGCGCCGAGATAGACCTCGTCGAACTGCTCTCCGACGACGTGGAAGCTGCACCCGTACGTCGGGCCGGCGCTCACCACGTAGAATCGTACGCGGTCGCCCACCTGGACCTGGATGGGCTCCCGCACGTACTGGTCCGGACGCCCGTTGAAGACCACGTAGTCCGGGATTTCCTGCGACATCTTCCTGTAGCTGAACTCGACGATGCCGTCGGATTCGTCCTCCAGGTAGTATTCGCTGTGTACGAGGACGAACTCCTTCGCCGGCGGGAGCGGATCGGGTGGCGAGACGATCATGGCGCCGTACATGCCAGTGCCGAGGTGCATGAGCACCGGCGCGGTGCCGCAATGATACATGAAGGCGCCCGCGTAGCGCGGCTGGAAGGTGAAGGTGACCGATTCTCCCTTCGGCACGGAGCGGAACGCCGTCTCCGGATTCACCTGTGCGGAGTGGAAGTCCATCGAGTGCGGGACGTCGCCCTCGTTGGTCAGCGTGAACTCGACGGTGTCGCCCTGCCGCACGTGGAGGATCGGGCCGGGCACGTCGCCTTCGAACACCCACGCAGCGACCGTGAGGTTGGGGCTGATCCGGACCGGTATCTCCTGGGAGCGCCAATGGATTTGATGCGTGCGCCGGTCGGGGAGCGGTGGCAGGGTCGGGTCGTACCGCCTGTACGGCACCTCCGCGGCCTGTCGGACGGCCCCGGTGAGCGAGCCTGCATGCCCGTGCGGGTCCACGAGTGCCGTGTCGAGCCGGCTGTCACTGTTGATGGTGCCGGTCTCCCTGGGCGGCACCTGTCCTCTCTGCTGCTCAACTGGCTCCGGCTGGGCGCAGGCCGCGGCCGCCGCGGCAACCAGCGGCACTCGCGTGAGAAACCGGCGGCGGCTCAACCGCCCTGTCACGCCCGAGAGGAGGTCCGAAAGCCGTTTCACGGGGGGGATCGGGTTCATCGATTCTCGCCTCTGGTGGAGAGTTCACAAGGCACGGGGCGCCGATCAGACCGGATGTGCGTGTCCGATTCTCACGCGTGAGCATATGACTGGGACTCGGCCCGTGGTCCGGCCGAAGTGACTCGCGAGTGGAGTGCACCGGGTTTATGATGAGGAAGGCGGGTGGCACCCGGTACCGGCCACTCGGGATCCGGATGTTTTCGCACACAGTACGACCGGAGTGGGAAATGAGCAATACACCGGAAGCATGGCTTCGAGGCCCGCTCGAGGGCGTGGACCCCTACCTCATGCCGGTCGCGCACGCACTCGTGCAGGCACGCGAGGATCTGGAGCGCGCGACGACGGGGCTCGGCACCGATGAACTCTGGGCTCGCCCGGGTGGCGCGGCCCCGATCGGGTTCCACCTGCGCCACATCGCCGGGGTACTGGACCGGCTGCTCACCTACGCCCGGGGCGAGATGCTGAGCGAGGAGCAGATGCAGTTCCTTCGGACGGAGGGGGAGCCGGGCGAGCGGCCGGCGGAGGTCGACCGCCTCGTCGACGAAGCCCGTGCCGCGATCGAAGCCGCACTGGAGCAGGTCCGCGCGACGCCTCAGGCATCGCTTCTCGAACCGCGTGGCGTGGGCCGCAAACAACTCCCCAGCACGGTGCTCGGCCTCCTCTATCACGCCGCCGAGCACGTGACACGCCACACCGGACAGATCATTACGACGGCGAAGGTCGTTACGGGTTGACCAGGTGCATGCCCATCACCGGGTCACGTCCATTACCGAATCGCTCCATCGCCTCATCAACCGCCGGGCGGAATGGAGTGGAATGGCGTTGGCGCGGACCCGGGCAATCGGCGGGGGGTATTAACCAGGCGACCGACTTGGAGCGGGTAGGGCCAGGATAGGCGCTGAGGGACACGCCGGGCGAGGGGGTCGATCCGAGAAGGGGTCGATTTCCTTGACCGCCTGGCCGGCGGACGCTAGCATGCGACGAATGGAGCACGAACGCATGTTCACCGGACCGAGAATGACGATCCCCCGTGCGGGTGGCGCGAGCCGTCCCGTCGCGCGGGTGTGTCGTTGCGTCTGTACGTCGGCCCTTCCGGGGGGCCGGGGAGCGGGCGTGGCGTAGCATCGGGTCTGGATAGACTTGCACCGCCGCGACCGGTCGCGGTCCCCGCTGGAGGGGCCACGACCGGTCTTTTTTTGTGGGTCGTCGAAGGCAGCACGAATCCGTGCGCCCGTCCCTGCGGGCGCCGAACCCTTAGACGGAGAGGACAGAAGATGGCGAACAAGACGGATGCACCTGCGGTCCAGCCGATCGAGCAGCGTGGCTACGCGCACCCCGAGGCGCTGGTTTCTACGGAGTGGGTCGCCGAGCGCCTGAACGATCCCAAGGTGCGGCTGGTCGAGTCGGACGAGGACGTGCTCCTCTACGAGATCGGCCACATCCCGGGCGCGGTGAAGATCGACTGGGTGGCGGATCTGAACGATCCGGTCACTCGCGATTACATCGATGCCGAGCGCTTCCAGGCGCTCCTGCGCTCGAAGGGGATCGACGAGGACACGACGATCGTCTTCTATGGCGACAACAACAACTGGTGGGCGGCGTACGCCTTCTGGGTCTTCCGCCTCTTCGGCGTGGAGAACCTGAAGCTCATGGACGGCGGCCGTGCGCGCTGGGAGCAGGAGGGCCGCGAGATGACGACGGAGGTGCCCGAGTACCCGGAGGGCAACATCCGCATCGAGGCGCGTGACGATGCGACGATCCGCGCCTTCCGCGACGACGTCTTCGCTCACCTGGAGGCCGGCGGGCCGATGGTCGACGTGCGCAGCCCCGAGGAGTACCGTGGCGAGCGGCTGCACATGCCCGAATACCCGAACGAGGGCGCGCTGCGCGGAGGCCACATCCCGGGTGCGCGCAACGTGCCGTGGGCGCGTGCGGTCGATCCGGCCACGCACACCTTCCGTCCGGCCGACGAGCTGCGCGCGATCTACCAGGAGGAGCAGATGCTCGAGCGTGACGACGATGTCGTCGTCTACTGCCGGATCGGCGAGCGCTCGAGCCACACCTGGTTCGTGCTGAGCTACCTGCTCGGCTTCGAGCGGGTACGCAACTACGACGGCTCGTGGTCGGAGTGGGGCAACCTGGTGGGCGCGCCGGTGGAGAAGTAAATGAGAGGAAGGTGAGCGATGGATAGACAGACACGCGTGGCGCTTCTCGTCGACCACTCGAAGCGGCCGCGGCACTACGGCGCGCTAGAGGACGCCGACGCACGGATGCCGGGTGGCAACCCCGGCTGCGGCGATGTCGTCACGATCCACCTGAAGGCGGAGCCGGGAGAGGCGCGCGGACAGGAGATGAAGTTCGAGGGCGAGGGGTGTACCGTGAGCCAGGCCGCGGCATCGATCCTGGCCGAGCGCATCAACAAGAAGAAGCCGACCTTCGAGGAGGTGGCCGCGCTCTCCTATGAGGACATGATCAACGTCCTCGGCCGCGACATCGTGGGCTCGCGCCCACGTTGCGCAACGCTCGCGCTCGGCACGCTGAAGGCCGCGGTCAAGCGGGTCGAGATGGACCGCAAGCTGCGCGCAGCGGGGAGGACCGACCAGGAGATCGCACAGATGCGCGAAGCCCTGGCCGCCCAGGCCGCGGGGAGCGGGCTGGTCTTCGGCGAGGAGGCGGCGCAGGTCGCACGCGACGGCGCCATCCCCCACGACGACGGGTTCTAGACGCCAAGGGCGCGTCCGCATCGGTTGGGCGGACAAGCGAAAGCCCACGGAGGGCCATTGGTAGCACCATCCGGTGCTATCGGGACCTTCCGTGGGCTTTCCCCTGTCCCCTTCCTCTATCCCCTATCCTCCGCCACCACGGAGAACGGCAGATATGCCTCCGTCTGGTCCCAGCGCAGACGGAGAACGCCGCCATCTTCGGTTTCCTCGACCAGGATCGTGAACGGCTCGACGGTCTCTTCGAGGGTGCGGGTCTGCATCTCCAGTCGCACCAGGTCCGCCTCAGGGTCGTAGGACTGGCCGTTGATCTGCGTGCGCTGATTCACCAGGAGCGTCCAACTGTCCGGGCGCGGGATGGAGAAGAGCGTGTACGTCCCGGCCGGGATCGTCGCACCACCGGCCTGGAGGTCGTGGCTGGTCGAGAAATGCGTGGCCTGATTCGCCCCTGTCCTCCACACCTCGTTCCAGGGGACGAGGGCGCCGAAGATCGCGCGGCCGCGCTTCAGCGGGCGGCCCCAGTCGACCGTGATCTCCGCACCGGCCACGGTGGTGTTCAGCTCGCCGCGCCCGGAGAGTTCCCCCATCGATT
>CALKIP010000095.1 GCA_937995995.1 uncultured bacterium | reverse complement strand
GCCCCAGCCCTGGCCCCAGCCCTGGCCCCAGCCCTACCTTCCCATCATGACTCATCTGCTCACACTGCTGCCCTGGGCGGCTTTCCTGGTCTTTCTGCCCGTGCTGTTCCGCCGTCGCCCACGGCTGCGCGACTTCGACCCGCCGGATGCGGGCGAGGCCCCCTTCGTCTCGGTCATCGTGCCCGCGCGCAACGAGGCGGCGAACATCGGCGCGTGCGTACGTGGGCTCCTGGGCTCGTCGTACCCGCGCTACGAGATCCTCGTGGTCGACGATCGGAGCGAGGACGGCACGACGCAGATCGCGAGTGCACTGGCGGAGCACGGGCTGAAGAACGTCGTCGTCGTCGAGGGCGAGCCGCTGCCGGAGGGCTGGTTCGGCAAGCCGTGGGCGTGCTGGCAGGGGTACCGCCGTGCGCGCGGCGAGGTGCTCCTCTTCACGGATGCGGACACGCGCCACGAGCCGGCGCTGCTCGGCCACGCGGTGGGCGCGCTCCAGGCGACGGGCGCCGGTCTGGTCACCGTCCTGCCGCGCCAGATCCTGGGCAGCTTCTGGGAGCGCATCGTCATGCCGCAGTTCCTGATCATGCTCATGCTGCGCTACCACAGCGCGAACCGGGTGAACCGCTCGCGCGAGCCGCTGGACGTGATCGCGAATGGCCAGTTCATCCTCGTGGACCGCGAGGCGTACGAGGCGGTCGGCGGACACGAAGCGGTGCGCGCGGAGGTGGCCGAGGACCTGTGCCTGGCCCAGCGCTTCGTCGCCGGCGGGCAGAGGGTCTTCCTGGCGCACGCCGAGGATCTCATGTGGACGCGGATGTACGAGTCGCTCGGCCAGATCGTGGAGGGGTGGAGCAAGAACGCCGCGATCGGCTCGCGTCAGACCGTGCCGACATGGCTGCGGCCGGTGGTGCCCTACCTCATCGCCGCCTATCTCCTGCTCATGTGGGTCCTGCCACCGGTGATGCTGCTGGCGTCCCTGCTGACGGGGACGGACGGGGTGGTCCGTGGCTGGGCCGCGGGGGCGACGGCGATCTCACTAGCCTACTGGCTTCTGGCCGGTGCACGCTTGCGCACCATGCGGGCGCATGCCCTGCTCTATCCCCTGGGCGCGGCGATCGCGGCCGCGATCTTCATCCGAAGCGCGCTCCAGGGGCCGAGGGTGGTGTGGAAGGGGCGGCGCTATGGGGAAAGCGGCTAGGAAGCGCTGCACGTGCCGGGCGGGGCGTCGATCGGCTCCGGCACCTCACTGCGGTAAGAACCGGCACCTCACTGCGGTAAGATGCGGATGATGTGAAACGGCCGGCACCGATCTCGGCGCCGGCCGTTTCCTTCCTTCAGGTTCCAGAATCCCTTCAGATTCCGGATCCCGCCTTACTCCGCGAACTCGACCTCGATCCGGTGCGGGATGAGCCCTTCCTCGTAGCCACGATCCAGGAAGAGCTGCACCGAGCGGCGGCCGTCCTCGCCGTAGTCCAGCGTGCGCGGGTTCACGTACATCCCGACGAACTCGTCGCACTGCTCGGCGTCCAGCCCACGGCCGAACTGGATTGCGTACTCGAGCGCCTCCTTGCGGTTGTCGAGGCTGTAGGCGATCGACTCCCTGAGGTACCTCGACGTGTTGCGGATCACTTCCTCGCCCAGGTCGCGCCGGATCACGTTGCCGCCGAGCGGCAGCGGCAGCCCGCCCGTCTGCTCGCCCCACCACACGCCCATGTCGGCGATCAGGTGCAGCCCCTCTTCCTTGTAGGTGAGCTGCCCCTCGTGGATGATCAGCCCGACGTCGACCGAGCCGTCTTGCACGTGGTCGTTGATCTGATCGAACGGCACGACCACGGTCTCGGCCTCGGGGAAGTACATCTTGAGGGCGAGGTAGGCCGACGTCATGGTGCCGGGCACGGCGATCTTCTTGCCGGCGAGATCCTCGCGCTCGAGCGGCTCCTTTGCCACGAGGCGCGGGCCGTAGCCCTCGCCCATCGACGCGCCGTGCGGCAGCAGAATGTACTTGTCGGCCAGATAGGCGTAGGCGTGGATCGAGACGGCCGTGACCTCCAGCTCGCCAGCCAGCGCGCGGCGGTTCAGCGACTCGATGTCCTGGAGCTCGTGCACGAGTTCCAGATCGCCGGTGTCGACCGCGCCCGAGGCGAGGCCGTAGAACATGAACGCGTCGTCGGAGTCGGGTGAGTGGGCGACGCGGATCGTACGAGGCATGACATCCTTCCGGAACCGTAGTTTCGAGAAAGTCAACGGCTGGAGATCTTAGGCCGCGGCGGTGGAGGTGGCAAGGCCCGGTGCCGGCGGTCAGGAAGCAGGCGGATCGGGGCGGGGTGTGGCCAAGGGCGGGATCATCATGCCGGCACGAGGGTTGGGCGATTGCGGCGGGGTGGGCGGCCGGCATGTTGCCGACCGCCCCAATGGCCGTGCAGAGGACGGATTTCGTCAGTACCCCGGGTTCTGCTGCCCCACGAGACCCGGCGCCACATCGATCTCGCTCTGTGGGATCGGGTAGAGCTGCTGGGTCTCGGGGATCCCGGCGGCGTCCGCCTGGCCGGTGCGGACCATGTCCGCGAACCGGTCGCCCTCGAAGGCGAGCTCGAGGCGGCGTTGGAGCAGGATCTCCGCCAGGACTTCGTCCTGCGTCGTGACATCGACGCCGAAGGTGTGGGGCGCGAGGCCCGCGCGTTCGCGGATGCGGTTGTAGGCGTCCACGGCTTCTTCCAGCCGAGTGCCGCCCTGTCGGGCGAGTGCCTCGGCCAGGCTCAGGATCACCTCGCCCAGCCGGATCACATGGACATCCTCGGTCCCGGACGGGTTCCGGAACTTCGCACCGTAGGTCCGGCCGGAGCCGTCTACACCGATCGACCACGCGAACCGCGCGTCCGCCTCGTCGAACAGACTCACCAGCTCATCGGTCGGGGCGACCTCGTAGCGGCCTCCGTTCGAGCGGGTGAGATAGTAGTAGCCGATGAGGTTGTAGTCCTGGGCGGTGAAGGCGATGCGGAAGATGTCCTCGGCCGTCGGTGCGCCCTCGACGTCGAAGAGGTCGACGAAGTTCGGCGCGAGCTCGTAGCCCAGATCGAGGACGGCGTTGGCCGCGGTCTCGACGCCCAACCAGTCGCCGCGGTAGAGGTGGACGCGGCTGCGCAGCGCGTGAACGGCGCCGATCGATGCCCTGAGTGCGGCCGTTTCGTTGGAAAGCAGACCCTCCGCCGTATCCAGGTCGTCCAGGATCTGCGCGTAGACGTCGTCTGCCGAGCTGCGCGTGATTTGGGACGCGTCCTCCACGCTCACCGGCGGCTCGGTCCGGAGAGGGACGCCGCCCCACAACTTGACGAGGTTGTGATAGCTCAGCGCGCGGATGAAGTACGCCTCGCCCAGCATCTGGTCGCGCTCGGCGGCGTCGAGGTCCGAGACGTCCGGAACCCGGGCGATGAAGCCGTTCGCGCG